>NZ_JBEXPH010000148.1:0-20775 GCF_040611955.1 Streptomyces sp. NPDC006510
TCTATCAGACTCTTTCGTGTCCGATTTCCCGGTCGAAGCGGGTCCTGCACCGCCTTCCAGTTCTTCGCTTTCGCGTTTCCCTTTCCAGCGATTCCGACTCTATCAGATCCTTTCGGGCCTGATTCCCAGTCAGCGGGGCTTGTCTTCCCGGCTGTTGGGCCGTTCCGACGAGTGAGACTTTAGCGGAATCCTGGGCCCCGACGCCAATCGGGGTCGCGCTCCTTCGAACGCGGATTCCTCATTTCGCAAATGCGCACAGAAAGTCCGGCGACAGATGTCGCCGACCAGATGTGGTTACTGCGGAATGGATGTCCGGGGACCGACCGGAGTCGGCGCTCACGTCGGACAACTCGGAGCACATTACGGATCCGGGCAGGCGGTGTCAACCTCGGGCGGGGCGGGGTCCTTGTGGAAGGCGAGGCGGTAGTCGCGGGGGCTGGTGGACAGGTGGGTGGCGAAGTGCTGGCGCATGGTGATCTCGCTGCCGAAGCCGGTACGGCGGGCGACCTCGGGGAGGGGGAGGTCGGTGCGTTCGAGGAGCTTCTGGGCTGCGGCGATGCGTTGGGTGATCAGCCAGCGCAGCGGGGTCGTACCGGTGGTGGCCTGGAAGTGGCGGGCGAAGGAGCGGGGGGACATCCCGGCGTGGGCGGCGAGGCCGGCGACCGTGTGGGGTTCGGCCAGATGGGCCAGTGCGAAGGAGCGCACCGCGGCGAGGGTGTCGGCGTCGCGGTCGGCGCGGGGTACGGGGTGCTCGATGAACTGGGCCTGGGTGCCGGTGCGGAACGGGGCCGTGACCATCGAGCGGGCGACCGTGGCCGCGACCTCGGCTCCATGGGTGATGCGTACGAGGTGGAGGCAGAGGTCGATGCCGGCCGCGGTGCCCGCTGACGTCCAGATGTTGTCGTCGTGGAGGAAGAGGGCGTCCTGGGTCACCTTCACTTGGGGGTAGCCGGCGCGGAGGTGGTCGGTGAGGCGCCAGTGGGTGACCGCTCGGCGGCCGTCCAGGAGGCCGGCCTGGGCGAGCGTGAAGGCTCCGCCGCACAGGGACGCGATCGGGGTGGCTCGGGCGTGGGCGCGGCGGAGGGCTTCGAGGACCGGGGCGGGGGCCGGCATCAGGTGGTCGTCGAGGCCGGGGACGACGATCAGGTCGGCGCGGGCGAGCCAGGCGAGGGTGCGGTCGGGGGTGAGGGAGAGGCCGCCGCGCAGGGCGATGGGGGTCGGTTCCGCGGCGGTGCGGCGCAGGTCGAAGGGCGGGACGCCGCGGTCGGTGCGGTCGACGCCCCAGACCTCCGTGATGACCGAGACGTCGAAGGCGCGGACGCCGGGGAAGGAGACGAGCGCGATGCGGGTGGGATCGTGGGAGCTCGCCATCGTGGCAGTAAACCATCGATCGATGGCTTTGTGACCTCTGGGCCGTGGGAATGCCGGGCGACAGGATCATTCCCATGGAGATCGCAGAGAACGCAGCGCTGATCGTGGTGGATGTGCAGGAAGGCTTCGAGGCGGAGGCGTGGGGGTCGCGGAACAATCCCGAGGCGGATCAGAACATCGCGGGGCTGATCGATGCCTGGCAGTCGAGCGGGCGGCCGGTGGTGTTCGTACGGCATGACTCGCCCAAGCCGAATTCGCCGCTGCGGGTGGGGCAGCCGGGGAACGACTTCAAGAAGTACGTGGAGGAGCGGCGTGGGAAGGGCAGCGGGCCCGAGCTGCTGCTGACGAAGAGCGTGAACTCCGCCTTCTACGGGACGCCCGATCTCGCGGAGTGGCTGGACCGGAGCGGGATACGGCAGTTCGTGGTGGTCGGGATCCAGACCAACATGTGCGTCGAGACGACGGCGCGGATGGGCGGGAACCTCGGGTACGAGGTGTTCGTCCCGCTGGACGCGACGTACACCTTCGATCTGACCGGGCCGTGGGGGTGGACGCGGACCGCGGACGAGCTGACGCGGGCCACCGCCGTGTCGTTGCACGGCGGTGGGTTCGCGAAGGTGGTGAACAGTGCGGAGCTGATCGCTGCCGCGGAGTAGGTCAGCCGTTGCCGGAGGCGAGTTCGCGGCTGCGGTCGCGGGCGGCTTCGAGGGCGGCGATGAGGGCGGCTCGCACGCCGTGGTTCTCCAGCTCGCGGATGGCGCTGATGGTGGTGCCGGCCGGGCTGGTGACGGCTTCGCGGAGCTTGACGGGGTGTTCGCCGCTGTCGCGGAGCATCACGGCGGCGCCGATGGCGGCCTGGACGATCAGGTCGTGGGCCTGGGCGCGGGGCAGGCCGAGCAGGATGCCCGCGTCGGTCATCGCCTCGACGAGGAAGTAGAAGTACGCCGGGCCCGACCCGGACAGGGCGGTGGCGGCGTCCTGCTGGGACTCGGGGACGCGCAGGGTCTTGCCGACGCCGCCGAAGATCGCCTCGGCGGTGGCCAGGTGTTCGGTGGTGGCGTGGCTGCCCGCGGAGATGACGGACATGCCCTCGTCGACGAGGACGGGGGTGTTCGGCATGACGCGTACGACCGGGGTGTCCGCGGCGAGGCGGTCCTCGATGAAGGCGGTCGTGATCCCCGCGGCCGCGCTGATGACCAGGCGGTCGGGGGTGGTGTGCTCGGCGAGCTCGTCGAGGAGCCGGCCCATGTCCTGGGGCTTGACCGCGAGGATGAGGATGTCGGCGCGCCGGGCGGCTTCGGCGTTGGTGACGGAATCGACGCCGTAGCGGTTGTGGAGTTCCTTGGCTCGCTCGGAGCGGCGGGTGGTGACCAGCAGGTTCGCCGGGCGCCAGCCCGCCCGGATCATGCCGCTGAGCAGGGCCTCGCCGATCTTGCCGGTGCCGAGGACTGCAACTGTCTGGGTCATGCGGTTCACCCTCCGGGCGGTGCTGACGGATCTCGGTGCTCGTGTCCGCCATCCTCGCACCGGCCCGTCAGGCGGTACGGCGGCGGAGGGTGGCGGCGCCGAGGGCGAGGACGAGGAGGGCGCAGCCCGCCACGACCAGGACGTCGCGGACGAAGTCGCCGGTGATGTCGGTGTGGCGGAGGACCTGGTTCATGCCGTCGACGGCATACGACATGGGCAGGACGTTCGAGACCGCTTCGAGGACCGGCGCCATCTGGTCGCGGGCGATGAACAGTCCGCAGAGCAGGAGCTGCGGGAAGATCACGGCGGGCATGAACTGGACGGCCTGGAACTCGGATGCGGCGAAGGCGGAGACGAACAGGCCCAGTGCCGTGCCGAGCAGGGCGTCGAGCAGGGCGACCAGGAGCAGCAGCCACGGGGAGCCGGTGACGTCCAGGCCCAGTGCCCAGACCGAGAGTGCGGTGGCCAGCAGGGACTGGACGATCGCCACGGCGCCGAACGCGAGGGCGTAGCCGGCGATCAGGTCGCCCTTGCCGAGCGGCATGGCGAGGAGGCGTTCGAGGGTGCCCGAGGTGCGTTCGCGCAGGGTGGCGATCGAGGTCACCAGGAACATCGTGATCAGCGGGAAGATGCCGAGGAGCGAGGCGCCGATGGCATCGAAGGTGCGGGGGCTGCCGTCGAACACGTACCGGAGCAGTGTGGTCATCACGACCGGGATCAGGAGCAGCAGCGCGACGGTGCGGGGGTCGTGGCTCAGCTGGCGCAGGACCCGGGCGGCGGTGGCAAGGGTGCGGGCCGGGCTCAGGGGCGGTGCGGCTGCCGGGTGGGGGCGGCTACGGGGCGCGGGCTGCGGGGCCGGGTGGGTGCTCATCGGGCGGGCTCCTGACGGGTGGCGGCCTGATCGACCAGGTGGAGGAACGCCTCTTCGACGGTGTCCGCGCGGGCGGCGGCGCGCAGCGCCTCGGGGGTGCCGTCGGCGAGGATTCCGCCCTCGCGCATGAGGAGCAGGCGGTGGCAGCGCTCGGCCTCGTCCATGACGTGGGAGGAGACGAGGAGCGTGGTGCCGTGCTCGGCGGCGAGGCGGTGGAAGAGGTTCCACAGGTCGCGGCGGAGCACGGGGTCCAGGCCCACGGTGGGTTCGTCGAGGACCAGGAGTTCCGGGGTGCCGAGCAGGGCCACGGCGAGCGAGGCGCGGGCCAGCTGGC
This sequence comes from Streptomyces sp. NPDC006510, assembly GCF_040611955.1. Taxonomy (NCBI): domain Bacteria; kingdom Bacillati; phylum Actinomycetota; class Actinomycetes; order Kitasatosporales; family Streptomycetaceae; genus Streptomyces; species Streptomyces sp. NPDC006510. The sequence continues at coordinate 4,044 of NZ_JBEXPH010000148.1, forward strand.
CGCCGGAGAGGGTGCCCGCGAGGGCGTCGGCGTGACTGTTCAGGTCGACCTCGGTGATGGCGCGGGCGACGGCGGCGCGGCGGGCGTCCCGCTGCCGTCGGCCCGGCAGGAGGATCGCCGCGAAGTAGTCCAGGTTCTGCCGGACCGTCAGGTCGGTGTAGACGGACGGGTCCTGGGTGACGTACCCGATGCGCGGGCGGAGCGTGGGGTGGCCTGCGGGGCTGCCGAGCACGTCGAGGGTGCCGGTGACTTTGGCCTGGGTGCCCACGACGGCACGCATCAGGGTGGATTTGCCGCAGCCGGAGGGACCGAGGAGACCGGTGATCCTGCCGGGTTCGACGGTGAAGTCGAGGCCGCGCAGGACGGTGCGATCGCCTCGTACGACCGTGAGGCCATGGGCCTCGATGGCGGCACCCGAGCAATTCATCATGTGATGAATTTTGATCCCGGGGTGCCCTCACGTCAACCGGGGTGCATGCCCGTCAACCCGGTTGCCCTCCCGTCAAGAAGTAAGCAGGGGCGGGCCGGGGCTGATCGCCACGCTCAGGTCGACCGCGTAGCTCTCCTCGACCGTGCCGTCCGGGAAGAGCTCCGCGAGCCGGTCGCGCTCCTCGGCGAGGAAGCGCTGTGCGGGCTCCGCGCCGAGGACGAGGAAGGCGGAGTGGCTGCCGAGGTTGGCGAGGTGGGTGTCGAGGGACACCCGTCGGGTCCAGGGCACCCTGCGGTGCGCGAAGTCGAGCCCGGACGGCAGGTCGCGGGAGCGGACGGCCGAGCCGTGGGCGGAATCGCCGGCGCCGAAGAAGCGGCGCAGCCGGGCGTCCTGACCGGCGATCCAGGGGACGGAGTGGTCGGAAACGTTCCACCAGAGGGCGAGGGCGCCGCCGGGGCGCAGCACCCGCAGCGCCTCGGCGGCGGCGAGGGCCGGGTCCGTCCAGTGCCAGGCCTGGGCGTACGTGATCAGGTCGGCCGATGCGGTGGCGAGGGGGAGATGGTTGCCGTCGCCGCGCACGACGGGCAGCAGGGGGAGCGAGCGGTGGAGCTCCGCCGCCATGCCGACGCCCGGTTCGACCGCGGTGACCAGGGCGCCCCGCTCGTGAAGGAGCCGGGTGGAGATGCCCGTGCCGGCGCCGACGTCGATGGCGCGGGCGCCTCGCAGGGGGCGGTGGGCCAGTTCCTCGACGGCGTCGAAGATCGCGGGCGGGTAACCGGGGCGGGCTGCGGCGTACTGGGCGGCCGCGCGGTCGAAGGAGAGTGCGCGGGGCGTGGCGGAAGCGGCAGGGATCATGAGCCCATCGTGACGCGCGCCGGTGGTCTGCGCCGGTGCTTTCGGCATGTGCGCGACCGCCGGCGCTCGCGCCCTCGGGGGCGGATCCGGGCGGGCCGGACGGAGCCCGGTCGCCTACTTGCGCTTGGGGCGCTTGCCCTTGGGGGTCTTGCGGGCCGCCGGGTTCCCGGTGCGGGCCGAGCGGCGCTTCTCGAAGCGGGCCAGGGCCGTCTCGTACTCCGTGCGGTGCAGCTGCTCGCCCGGCGCCTCCCGGAACGTGCGGAGGAAGTACGCGATCAGCGAGCCGACGAAGCCGATGGTCTTGAGACCGCGCAGATTGGCCTCGCGCGCCGGATCGGCGGGGCGGCGGCTGAACCCTTCCCATGTCTTGCGGAAGGCGATGGCGCTACAGATGGCGAACATCAGGACGACCAGGATGCCGACGAAGCCGCCGACATCGGCGATCTGCAGTCCCTGGTAGGCGAAGCGGAGCACGAAGCAGGCGGCGACCGCGGCGGCCAGGGAGCCGACCGCGGCCCCGGCGCGGCGCAGCCCGTAGCCCCCGCTGTGGTCGACCCAGGTCGTACCGAAGAAGCGCAGGGGCTCGGGCTGCGGGCCGGGCGTGGTGGAGCCGGGCGTGGTGCCGGGGGCTTCGCTGTTCTCGCTCACGAAGTCGATTATCCCCGGGCGCTCGCGGACCCGGACGTGCCGGTCACCGTCCCGGTGGCCGGTCCGGTCAGTCGCAGCGCGGTGCGATGTAGCCGTCGCTGCCCGTGTGGACGTAGGCGTCCGCCACGAACTGGCCGTTGGCGATGTTGTCCCAGAGGTTCGAGGTGCCGTACGGGCCGGTGACCCGCTCCCCCGGCTTCTGGCAGTAGACCGGGACCTTCATTCCGTACGGGAGTGTCCTGACGATCCCGTACTTGGTGCCCGGTCCCGTGCGGACGTTGACGCGGTAGCCGGGCGCGATCGGATACCGGGTGACGTCGTCGGTCCCGGCAAGCGTCTCCACGTCCTCGGTGGCGTCGGTCGTGGTTTCGGTGACGTCGGTCGTGGTTTCGGTCTGCTCGTCCATGGCCATGAGGCCCTCCCCCGTTGAGAGTCGGTGTGTACGACGTGTACGACGCGCAGGCTACAAGCCCCGTCCGGATCGCACGCACCATCGACTAGGCTCCGTGCGTCGCGCTTGCGGACGAACACACGGGGGTGGGCGATGCCGCCGCTGCGAGGTACCGGAGCCAATCCGGAAGCGGAGCATCCGGAGTACGCCGGGCAGTACCGTCTTGAGGCACGTCTCGGCGCGGGCGGCATGGGAGTCGTGCACCTGGCGCGCTCCGCCTCCGGGCTTCAGCTCGCCGTCAAGGTGGTGCACCAGCAGTACGCGGCGGACCCGGAGTTCAGGGCACGTTTCCGGCAGGAGGTCGGAGCGGCCCGGCGGGTCAGCGGCGCCTTCACGGCACCGGTCGTCGATGCCGATCCGGATGCCGTACTGCCGTGGATGGCCACCCTGTACGTGCCCGGCCCCACGCTCGCCGACCAGGTGAAGCGGAACGGACCGATGGCCCCCGCCGAACTGCGCAGGCTGACGGCGGGGCTCGCCGAGGCGCTGCGCGACATCCATCGGGCCGGGGTGATCCACCGCGACCTCAAGCCGAGCAATGTGCTGCTCTCCGACTCCGGGCCCAAGGTCATCGACTTCGGGATCTCCCGGCCGTACGACAGCGATCTGCGCACCGAGACGGGCAAGTTGATCGGCTCGCCGCCGTACATGGCGCCCGAGCAGTTCCAGCGGCCGCGTGAAGTCGGGCCCGCCGCCGATGTGTTCGCCCTGGGGGCCGTGCTCGTCCACGCGGCGACCGGCCGGGGGCCCTTCGACTCGAACAGCCCCTACATCGTGGCCTACCAGGTGGTGCACGACGAGGCCGATCTGGCGGGGGTGCCGGCCGACCTGGCTCCGCTGATCGGGCAGTGCCTGACGAAGGACCCGGCCGGACGGCCCACCCCGGACGAGATCATGACTGCGCTGCGCCCGCCCTCCTACGAAGCCGCCGCGTTCATACCGTCGCAGCGGCGGCCGGTCGCCGCCGGAGCGGAAGCCGATGCCGGGGCCTCGGCGGCCCTCGTCCCGGAGACCGGGGCGCGCGCCGGCGCGGACGCGGACACGCACGTGGGCGAGGGCGCGACGGCGCGGGGCAGGAAGGCGGCCGGCGACGGTGGCGGCAAGCGGCGGTGGCTGGCGGCCACCGCGGCGCTGCTGGTCATGGGGGCCGGCGGAGTGTGGGCCGCCGGTACGGGGTTCGACTTCGGCGGGCCGGGCGGTTCCGGCGAGCCGGGCGGGGCGAAGGGCGCGGCGGAGGAGTTCGCCCCGTGGCGGACGCCGTTGCGTACCGCCGGCAACTCGACTCCGGCCTGTTCCCCGGCGGATGGCTCCGGTGAGGAGGAGTCCGGCCCGCCGACGGCGCTGTACTGCGCGGCGGGCGGTATCGGTGTGACCCGGCTGAACCCCGCGGACGGCCGGGTGCTGTGGTCCCGGCACGGCGCGGGGAACACCCCGTCGGTCAACGTGGTGTCGGTCTCCGGCGGTCTGGTGCATACGGCGGTGCCGGGCGGGAAGCTCCGGGCGTACGACCCCGCCGGGGGCGAACAGGTCTGGGACGCGGATCTCTCCCCGTACGTGGGCACCCCCTTCGACGCGGGGGACGCGCTCCTGCTGGTCGCCGAGGACGGCACGACCGAGGCGCTCGACTCCGCGACCGGGGTGTCCCTCTGGCGGCATTCGCTCGCCGGGCACCAGCGCCCGGACTTCGCGCTGTACGACGACGGCACCGGGCTGGCCTACGCGTTCGAGCACTCGGCCTACGGGTCCACCACGCTGGTCACGGCCGTCGACGCCACGACGGGGCGCACGGCATGGCAGCGGCGGCTGGACGGGATGCTGACCCCGGTGGGGGCCTCGGACGGTGCGCTGGTCCTGACGGCCATGAACGGGGACGCCCAGACCGTCGGGCTCGTCCGCTACGAGCCGGAGGCGCGGAACGTCGTACGGATCGCACTGCCGTTCCGGATGAACGAACCGGAGGTCGCGGTGGGCGGGAACACCGCCTATCTGCTGGCGCACGGCGGGACGCTGGTCGCCGTCGACACCCGCCCGGCCGGCGGCGAGACGGTCCGCTGGCAGCTGGAGACCGCTGCCGGACGGACCTCCGCGCCCGTCCTCGCCACCGGGAACCGGCTGTACTTCTCGGCGGCGGACGGGCGGCTGCTGGCCGTGGACACCGAGCACGGGAAGCTGCTGGGGCAGACGGGCCCACGGCTGCGGAACGGGAGGCTCACGTACTCCTCGGCGCTGCCCGCCCCCGTCGCCGCCGGCCGGACCGTCTTCGGGACCGCGCCCGACGGGTCCGTGTTCGCCGTGGACGGGCAGGACCCCTCCCGCTGGTGAGAGCGGGCGGGGGCCTCGTAGGCCGGCCTCGTCGGCCGGCGGACTGTTCAGCCGAGCTTGGACACGTCGCGCACCGCGCCCCGGTCCGCGCTCGTCGCCATCGCCGCGTACGCGCGCAGCGCGGCCGAGACCTTGCGCTCGCGGTCCTTCGGCGCGTAGACGCCGTTCAGCGCCTCGCGGCGGGCGGTCAGCTCGGCCTCGGGGACGAGGAGTTCGATCGACCGGTCCGGGATGTCGATCCTGATCCGGTCACCGTCCTCGACCAGCGCGATCGTGCCGCCCGACGCGGCCTCCGGCGACGCGTGGCCGATGGACAGGCCCGACGTACCGCCGGAGAAGCGGCCGTCGGTCACCAGGGCGCAGCTCTTGCCGAGACCGCGGCCCTTGAGGAAGGAGGTCGGGTAGAGCATCTCCTGCATACCGGGGCCGCCGCGCGGGCCCTCGTAACGGATGACGACGACGTCGCCCTCCTTGATCTCCTTGCGGAGGATCTTGTCGACGGCCGCCTCCTGCGACTCGCAGACGACCGCCGGGCCCTCGAAGGTCCAGATCGACTCGTCGACGCCCGCCGTCTTCACGACACAGCCGTCCACGGCGAGGTTCCCCTTGAGGACCGCGAGGCCGCCGTCCTTGGAGTAGGCGTGCGCCAGGTCGCGGATGCAGCCGCCGGCCGCGTCCAGGTCCAGCGTCTCCCAGCGCTCGGACTGCGAGAAGGCGGTCGCGGAACGGACGCATCCGGGCGCCGCGTGCCACAGCTCGACGGCCTCCGGGGACGGGGAGCCGCCGCGGATGTCCCAGTTCTTCAGCCACTCGGCGAGGGAGTCGGAGTGCACCGAGTGCACGTCCTCGTTGAGCAGGCCGCCGCGGTGCAGCTCGCCGAGGAGGGCGGGGATACCGCCGGCCCGGTGCACGTCCTCCATGTAGTACGTGCCGCCGGGGGCCACGTTGGGCGCGACCTTCGACAGGCAGGGGACCCGGCGCGAGACCTCGTCGATGTCGTCGAGGTCGTAGGCCAGCTCGGCCTCCTGCGCCGCGGCGAGCAGATGCAGGATCGTGTTGGTGGAGCCGCCCATCGCGATGTCGAGCGCCATGGCGTTGTCGAACGCGGCGCGGGTGCCGATGGAGCGGGGCAGGACCGTCGCGTCGTCCTGCTCGTAGTAGCGCCTGGTGATCTCGACGACCGTCCGGCCGGCCTCCTCGTACAGCGCCTTGCGGGCGGTGTGCGTGGCGAGGACGGAGCCGTTGCCGGGGAGGGAGAGGCCGAGGACCTCGGTCAGGCAGTTCATCGAGTTGGCGGTGAACATGCCGGAACAGCTGCCGCAGGTGGGGCAGGCGTTCTCCTCGATGCGGAGGATGTCCTCGTCCGAGATCTTCTCGTCGACGGCGTCGCTGATCGCGTTGACCAGGTCGAGCTTGCGGACCGTGCCGTCGACGAGGGTGGCCTTGCCGGCCTCCATCGGGCCGCCGGAGACGAAGACCGTCGGGATGTTGAGGCGCATCGCGGCCATCAGCATGCCGGGGGTGATCTTGTCGCAGTTGGAGATGCAGATCAGCGCGTCCGCGCAGTGCGCCTCGACCATGTACTCGACGGAGTCGGCGATCAGGTCGCGGGAGGGGAGGCTGTACAGCATCCCGCCATGGCCCATCGCGATGCCGTCGTCGACGGCGATGGTGTTGAACTCGCGGGGCACGGCGCCCGCGGCCTTGATGGCGTCGGAGACGATCCGGCCGACCGGGGCCAGGTGCGTGTGGCCGGGGACGAACTCGGTGAAGGAGTTGGCGACCGCGATGATCGGCTTGCCGATGTCCTCGCTCGCTACGCCCGAGGCCCGCATAAGGGCGCGGGCGCCCGCCATGTTGCGGCCGTGGGTGACAGTGCGGGACCTCAGCTGGGGCATCGTCTCTCGCTCCTTCGACGTTAACGACTCCCTCCGAGCGTACGCCTCCGGCTCCAAGATCTGGACACAGTGTCCGATATGCGGGACGAGGTGCTCGGTGGGTGGCTGGGCTTCGGTCGCGGTTCCAGAGGTCTCAGGATTCCGTCAGATAGCGCTGCAGCGTCGGCGCGACCATCTCGATGATCTTCTCGGGATCCACCGAAGCCAGCGGTTCCGCCCGGATCACATAGCGGAGCATCGCGATCCCGAGCATGTGCGAAGCCGCCAGTTCCGCGCGGAATGTGGCGTCCGGTACGTCCAGTGCCTCCGCGATCCGTTCGAGGAGCCGGCGCAGGACGATGCCCCGGAGGACCTTCGCCGCCGCCTCGTGGGTCAGCGCGGATCGCATGATCGCCAGCAGCGGGGCCCTGGACGCCGGGTTCTCCCACACGGCGATGAAGTAGCGGGCCAGCCGCTCCCCCAGGCCGTCCGTGCCGTCGCCGAGGATGGCCGGGATCACCAGGGCGGGCTCGAAGGAGAGCTCGATGGCGGCCGCGAAGACCTCGTCCTTCGTACCGAAGTAGTGGTGGACCAGGGCGGAGTCGACGCCCGCCGCCTTGGCGATGCCGCGGACCGAGGTCTTGTCGTAGCCGCGCTCCGCGAATTCGGTGCGGGCCGCCTCCAGGATGCGGGTGCGCGCGTCGGGACCGGTGGTCTCGGCGGTACGGGAGGGACGGCCGCGACGCTTGGGGCCTGAGGGGTCTGCGGGGTCCGAGGGACCTGCGGGTCCCGTGGGGTCCGAGGGGCCCGTCGAGTCCGTGGGGTCCGTGGGGTCGCTTGTCATGGGCGCGGCGCCCGGGTCGGGGACGACGCCAGGTGGAGCCGGGTGAAGGCCAGCGCCTCCGCCAGATCGGCCTCGCGTTCGGCGGTGGACATCGCCCGGCGGGTGTTGACCTCGATGACCACATGGCCGTCGAAGCCGGTACGGGCCAGGTGCTCCAGGAGTTCGGCGCAGGGCTGGTCGCCGCGGCCGGGCACCAGGTGCTCGTCCTTGTTGGAGCCCTTGCCGTCGGCGAGATGGACGTGGGCGAGCCGGTCGCCCATCCGCCCGACCATCCCCATGCCGTCCGTGCGGGCCGTCGCGGTGTGCGAGAGGTCCACGGTGAAGTGGCGGTAGTCGTCGTTGGTGACGTCCCAGTCGGGGGCGTACGCGAGCATCTCGCGGTCCCGGTAGCGCCAGGGGTACATGTTCTCGACGGCGAACCGCACATCGGTCTCGTCCGCCATGCGCCAGATCCCGGTGACGAAGTCGCGCGCGTAATTGCGCTGCCAACGGAACGGCGGGTGCACGACCACGGTCGTGGCCCCGAGCTTCTCCGCCGCGGCACGGGCCCGCTGGAGCTTCACCCACGGATCGGTGGACCAGACGCGCTGCGTGATCAGCAGACAGGGCGCGTGCACGGCGAGAATCGGCACCTGGTGGTAGTCCGAGAGCCGCCGCAGTGCCTCGATGTCCTGGCTGACGGGGTCGGTCCACACCATGACCTCGACACCGTCGTAACCGAGGCGCGCGGCGATCTCGAAGGCCGTCGCCGTCGACTCCGGGTAGACGGAAGCCGTCGACAGGGCGACCTTCGCATCCGGGATGCGCACCACTGGTTCTGCCACTGGGACAGCGTACGGGCAGTGGTACGCCGCGCCGAGAGGCCCGGTCGGAAAGTGAGACGGCCCATGGCTGCTCCCGGCCGCCGGACCGGCCCCCGGCGTCGCCCGCCGGGACCCCGCCGTGCCCGGCGCGCTCAGCCCAGCGCGGCCCGCTCCGTCGGCAGGTGGTCCAGCCGGCGCAGGATGACACCCTCGCGCAGCGCCCAGGGACAGATCTCCAGCTCCTCGACCCCGAACAGATCCATGGCCCCCTCCGCGACCAGCGCCCCGGCGAGCAGCTGCGCGGCCCGGCCCTCGGAGACGCCGGGCAGATCGCCCCGCTGCTCGGCCGTCATCGCCGCCAGCTTCGGCACCCACTCCTCCAGCGCCTTGCGGGTGAGGCCGCGCTGTACGTACAGGCCGTCGGTGGAGCGCGCGGCGCCCGCGATCCTGGCGAGCTGCTTGAAGGTCTTGGACGTGGCCACGACATGGTCCGGGCGGCCGAGCCGGGTGAACTCCCCGACGCTGCGGGCGATCCTGGCCCGGACATGGCGGCGCAGCGCCCTGACCTCCGCCGGGTCCGGCGGATCGCCCGGCAGCCACCCGGCGGTGAGCCGACCGGCCCCGAGCGGCAGCGACACCGCGGCGTCCGGTTCCTCGTCCATGCCGTACGCGATCTCCAGCGAACCGCCCCCGATGTCCAGGACCAGCAGCCGCCCCGCCGACCAGCCGAACCAGCGGCGCGCGGCGAGGAAGGTCAGCCGGGCCTCCTCCGCGCCGCTGAGAACGACGAGGTCGACGCCCGTCTCCTCCCGCACCCGGGCCAGCACCTGGTCGGCGTTGCTCGCCTCCCGCACCGCGGACGTGGCGAACGGCAGAACGTCCTCGCACCCCTTGTCCTCGGCGGCCTGGAGCGCGTCGGAGACCGTCGCCACGAGCCGGTCCACACCGTCGGGGCCGATCGCCCCGTCCTCGTCGAGAAGTTCGGCCAGGCGCAGCTCCGCCTTGTGCGAGTGCGCGGGCAGCGGGCGTGCGCCGGGGTGCGCGTCCACCACCAGCAGATGCACCGTGTTCGAACCCACATCGAGGACTCCGAGTCTCATACCCGGAACGCTACCGGGACCGCGGACTTACTCTTGGCGCGTGCCAAAGACGAAAAAGGCGAAGCCGGGCAAAACCACGAAGAAGCAGAAAACGAAGCAGGAGATGCAGCAACAGGATGTGAACGGACCGGACCGGTCCGAAGACGAGACGGGGATCGACTTCGCTCGCGCCTGGGTCGAGTTCCCGGACCCCGCGGACGACGAACAGGTCTTCCGCTGCGACCTGACCTGGCTGACCTCCAGGTGGACCTGCATCTTCGGCAGCGGCTGCCAGGGCATCCAGGCGGGCCGGGCGGACGACGGGTGCTGCACGCTGGGCGCGCACTTCTCGGACGAGGACGACGAGAAGCGGGTGGCCCGCCATGTCGAACGGCTGACCCCCGATCTGTGGCAGTTCCACGACGTCGGTACCGGGACGGGCTGGGTCGAGGTCGACGAAGACGGGGAGCGCCAGACCCGGCGCTGGAAGGGTTCGTGCATCTTCCAGAACCGGCCGGGATTCGCGGCGGGCGCGGGCTGTTCGCTGCACATCCTGGCGCTGCGGGAGGGCAAGGAGCCCCTGGAGACCAAGCCGGACGTCTGCTGGCAGCTGCCGATCCGGCGTACGTACGACTGGATCGACCGGCCCGACGACACCCGGGTGCTCCAGGTGTCGATCGGCGAGTACGACCGCAGGGGCTGGGGTCCCGGCGGTCACGATCTGCACTGGTGGTGCACCTCGGCGACCTCGGCGCACGGGGCCGGGGAGCCGGTGTACGTCTCGTACCGGCCCGAGCTCACCGAGATGATGGGCAAGGAGGCGTACGAGCGGCTCGTCGAACTGTGCGAGGAGCGACTTTCCTCGCTGCTGCCGATGGCGCCGCACCCGGCGGATCCGGTCGATCCGGCGTGACGGCCGGGGTGTGAGCCCCGGCCGGCCCGCCTCAGCCCGCCGGGGTCGTGCCCGGCCCCGGATCGGTGGGGGTCGTGGTGCCGGACGGGTCCGGGGACGGCGAGGGATGGTCGGTCGGGCCCGGGTCCGTCGGGGTCGGCGTGGGGTCGCTCGGGCCGGGTGTCGGGTCGGTCGACGGCGTGGGGTCCGGTGAGGACGTGGGCGGGAGCGACGGGCCGGTGGTGGCGGAGGGTTCCGCCGGGTGTCCCGGGCCGCCGGGCGAGGGCGGCGTCGCCCCGTGTCCCCGGATCACCACCGCCGAACCCGACGGGGCGAGTGCGATGCGCGCGCTCCACGGGCCGGCCGGTTCCCGCCAGTGGTCCACGAGGGCGTGGATCGTGACGCTCTCCCCCGCGGCGAGCGTGCCCGAGTAGCGGCTCAGCCGCACCCAGGACGCGTCCGAGCGGGCCGACCAGGCGACGGGCGCGCCGCCCGACGCGGTCAGCCGGATCAGGGTCGTGCCGCCGGACGAGCGGGCCTCGACGGTGAGCCCGTCGACGCCGTCCCGGCCCGGCCCGGAGCTGATCACCTCCGCCGATACGTCCGGGGCGTGGCCGTCCTCGAAGCGGGCACCGGGCTGGGGGCGGGCATTGCCCGCGTTCTCGTAGTGGCCGTCCGAGGTGCCGTCGGGTCCGTACCCGGCATCGCTCTCGGTGGCGGTGACCGAGGAGCCGTCGTGGCCCTCGCCGGTCTGCGGAGCGCCGCGGTAGGCGGTCCACAGCGCGATCACCGGGGCGGCGACGACCGTCGCCACCACCGTCGTCGTCACGACCCTGGCCCGCAGCCGGTCCCGGCGCGCGGCGTGGTCCTTCGGGTCCATCGGGAAGCCCGCCCGGTCGAAGCGCGGGCCGCCGGAGCGGTTCCGCTGGGCGTGGACCATCGCGACGTACGCCGAGGGCCGGGGCGCCTCGACGACCGGCAGCGCGGCGGCCGGGGTGACCGCGGCGCCGGGCCAGGGGCCCTCGGCACCGGCCCGTTCGGCGGCCCTGCGGCAGCGGGGGCAGTCGTCGACGTGGCGGACCAGTTCGCGGCGCAGGGCGGCGGAGAGCAGGATGCGGTGTTCGCCGGTGAGCCGGGCGACGGTGGGGCAGCTGCCGGTCTCGACGACGGCGAGGGCGGCGCGGGTGCGCTCCACCTCGCAGGCCGCGGCGGCCAGGAGCTCACGGGCGGCCGCCGGTTCGAGGCCCAGGACGGAGGCGACGGCGCGCGGGGCGAGGCGGTGGCGGACGGCGAGTTCGAGCGCTTCGCGCTGCTCGGGGGTGGTGCCGGCGGCCTCGGGCCAGGCCAGCCGGGCGAGTTCACGGCGGTGCGCCTCGGCGGCGGCCTCGGTCTCGGGAGCGCGAGCGGGGCCGAGGGCGGCGCCACCCGGCGTGGACGCGGCGGTGACGGGGGGCGTCGCGGCGACGGCCGGGGGCGTACGGCGTCCAGCGCGCGCTCCCTGGACGGCCGTACCGCCCAACTCCTTGCCCGGAGGCCCGCCCGCCCGCTTCGTCTCCTGCTTCGACTGCGACGACTGCTTCGAGGAGAGTCTGCCCGGCTGCTTCCCGGCCTTGTGCCGGTGCGCCTGACGGCCCTGCTTCTGCTCGGCGAGCTTGCGCAGACACATCCATCTGGCCAGCGCGTACAGCCAGGATTTACGTTCCTCCTCGCCCGCAGGGCACCGGCCGCCCTGCCGTTCCGCGATCGCGAGCACACCGCCGAGCGCCTCGGTGGCGGCGTCGTGGTCGCAGAGCACGGAGAGGCAGTAGGTGAACAGGCCGTCGAGATGCGGTTCATACCGGGCAGGCGGCCGACGCGGCGAAGAGTGCGCCGAGAGACGGGGCGCACTGCGCCCCGCCCGGTGTGCGCCGGTGGTGTGCGTGGGGGGCTCCAGACCGCTGCTCGTCACCTTGCGACCGTAGGCAGCACGCGGCACACCTTTCGCTCCCCTTCGGCACTTTTAATCCTTACGGGTGAACGTATCCCTCAAAAGGGGACAGGAATTCCCCATTCCGACGGAAGCGCCGCAGCCCCCGGAGGGTGCGCCCCACTGCCGGGCACCGCCGCCGTGCACCGCCGCCGGACCGCGCCCGACGGCATTGTCGTACCTCACCTATACGGTTGCGCCATGGCTGCCCGTACGAAAACCGCGAAGGACCGGCCGTCCTACCGCTGCACCGAATGCGGCTGGACGACCGCCAAGTGGCTCGGCCGCTGCCCCGAATGCCAGGCGTGGGGGACGGTCGAGGAGTTCGGCGGCGCCCCCGCCGTGCGGACCACCGCGGCCGGCCGGGTCAGTACCGCCGCGCTCCCCATCGCCCAGGTCGACAGCCGGCAGGCCACCGCCCGGTCGACCGGCGTCGGCGAGCTGGACCGGGTCCTGGGCGGCGGGCTCGTCCCGGGTGCCGTCGTACTCCTCGCGGGTGAACCGGGCGTCGGCAAGTCGACGCTGCTGCTGGACGTCGCCGCCAAGGCGGCGAGCGACGACCACCGCACGCTCTATGTCACCGCCGAGGAGTCCGCGAGCCAGGTGCGGCTGCGCGCCGACCGGATCCGGGCGATCAACGACCATCTGTACCTCGCCGCCGAGACCGACCTGTCCGCGGTCCTCGGCCATCTCGACGCCGTCAAGCCCTCGCTCCTCGTCCTCGACTCCGTTCAGACCGTCGCGTCGCCCGAGATCGACGGGGCGCCGGGCGGCATGGCACAGGTCCGGGAGGTCGCCGGCGCCCTCATCCGGGCCTCCAAGGAGCGCGGCATGTCGACGCTCCTGGTCGGCCATGTCACCAAGGAGGGCGCGATCGCGGGGCCGCGGCTGCTGGAGCATCTCGTCGACGTGGTGCTGTCCTTCGAGGGCGACCGCCATGCCCGCCTGCGGCTCGTACGGGGCGTCAAGAACAGGTACGGCGCGACCGACGAGGTGGGCTGCTTCGAGCTGCACGACGAGGGCATCACCGGCCTCGCCGACCCCTCCGGGCTGTTCCTCACCCGGCGCGACGAGCCGGTGCCCGGCACATGTCTGACCGTCACCCTGGAGGGCAAGCGGCCGCTCGTCGCCGAAGTGCAGGCGCTGACGGTCGATTCCCAGATCCCTTCGCCCCGGCGCACCACCTCCGGCCTGGAGATGTCCCGGGTGTCGATGATGCTCGCGGTCCTGGAGCAGCGCGGCCGGATCAGCTCACTGGGCAAGCGGGACATCTACAGCGCGACGGTCGGCGGTGTGAAGCTCTCCGAGCCCGCCGCGGACCTCGCGGTCGCGCTGGCACTGGCCAGTGCCGCGAGTGACACACCCCTGCCCAAGAACCTGGTGGCGATCGGCGAAGTGGGCCTCGCGGGCGAGGTCAGAAGGGTTACGGGGGTCCAGCGCAGGCTGGCCGAGGCGCACCGGCTGGGCTTCACGCACGCGCTGGTTCCGACCGACCCGGGCAAGGTCCCGGCCGGTATGAAGGTCACAGAAGTCGCCAACATGGGCGATGCGCTGAGAGTCCTCCCGCGCCGGTCTCGTGCACAGGCCCCCCAGGAGGAGAGCGCACGCCGGTAGACTTTGCCCTGGTCTCGCCCGTCCGTACGAACGGTACGAGGGACGTAAGGGCACCGCAAACCTGTGACCGGAGGAGTGCAGTGGCAGCCAACGACCGGGCAGCATCGCCCGGAAAGTCCGGCCAAGGCACCGGTAATGAGGCGCTGATGCGCGCCTCGCTGAGCGCCGTGGCGCCCGGAATGGCGCTGCGGGACGGACTGGAGCGCATCCTCCGTGGCAACACCGGCGGGCTGATCGTGCTCGGCATGGACAAGACCGTCGAGTCGATGTGCACCGGCGGATTCGTGCTGGACGTGGAGTTCACCGCGACCCGCCTGCGCGAGCTGGCCAAACTCGACGGCGCGCTGATCCTCGACAAGGACATGACCAAGATCCTGCGCGCCGGCGTGCAGCTGGTCCCGGACGCCTCCATCCCCACCGAGGAGACCGGCACCCGCCACCGCACGGCGGACCGGGTCTCCAAGCAGTGCAACTTCCCGGTCGTCTCGGTCTCGCAGTCGATGCGCCTGATCGCGCTCTACGTGGACGGGGAGCGCCGGGTCCTGGAGGAGTCCGCCGCGATCCTCTCCCGCGCCAATCAGGCGCTAGCCACCCTGGAGCGGTACAAGCTCCGGCTCGACGAGGTCGCGGGCACGCTCTCCGCGCTGGAGATCGAGGACCTGGTGACGGTCCGGGATGTCACGGCCGTCGCGCAGCGGCTGGAGATGGTCCGCCGGATCGCGACCGAGATCGCGGAGTACGTGGTCGAGCTGGGCACCGACGGGCGGCTTCTCTCGCTCCAGCTCGACGAGTTGATCGCGGGCGTCGAGCCGGAGCGCGAGCTGGTCGTGCGCGACTATGTGCCGGAGCCGACCGCGAAGCGGTCCCGTACGGTCGCCGAAGCGCTGACCGAGCTCGACGCGCTCTCCCACACCGAGCTGCTCGAACTCCCGGTCGTGGCACGGGCGCTGGGCTACAGCGGCTCGCCCGAGACGCTGGATTCGGCGGTCTCGCCGCGCGGCTTCCGGCTGTTGGCGAAGGTGCCGCGGCTGCCCGGGGCGATCATCGACCGGCTGGTGGAGCACTTCGGCGGGCTGCAGAAGCTGCTCGCCGCCAGCGTGGACGACCTCCAGACGGTGGACGGCGTCGGCGAGGCGCGGGCGCGCAGCGTGCGCGAGGGACTGTCACGGCTGGCCGAGTCGTCGATCCTCGAACGGTACGTGTAGAGCCGGCGGCCACCGAGCCGGTACGTGGACAAGGGGCCCGGGAGACCGGGCCCCGCCGCGTTTCCCGGGTCGGCCCCGGCGCTCGCGCTCAGTCCTTCGCGAGGACGAACGAGGCGCGCTGCACCGGCTCGCCCGGCGCCTTCGCCTCGACCAGATACGTACCGGGCCCCGCCGTCCCCGCGGGCGGCGTCGCGCACTGCGGGGAGCTCTTCCTGCGGTCCCACTCCACGGTGTGGATGACGGTCTCGCCCGCCGGAACCTTCAGCAGCAGCGCGGCCGCGTCGCGCGGGCAGTCCTTGGAGGACCACACCTGGTTGTCGTCGCCGCCGGCCTCGGTGATGGTGAGCACCGCGCTCTTCGGCCCGAAGTCGGCCTTGCAGGTGGTGGCCGAGGTGTTCTTGACGACCAGCTTGAACTCCGGCTTCTCGCCGGGGCCGTAATTGAGTTCGGTGCTCAGGCTCAGCCGCAGTGCCGCGGGGGTGCAGTCGGGGAGCGGGGAGGAGGCCGGGACCTGCTGGCCGGCCGTTCCGCCGCCACCGCTCGCGCCACCGGCTCCGGTGTCGGCTCCGCCGCCCGCGTCCGTACCTCCGTCGGAGCCCGCGCCGGTACCGTCGCTGTCTCCGCCGTCACCGCCCGAGTCGCCCGACTCGTCGCGTCCGCCGGGCTGTTGGCTGATGGCCGGGCCCGAGCCTTCGGGGCCCGGCGTGATCTCGCGCGCGGGACCCGAGCCGGCGGGCCGGGAGTCGTCCTTGTTCTCCTTGTCCCCGCCCGAGGTGACGACCCATACGATCAGCAACGCGAGCAGCGCGACGAGCGTCGCCGCTACGGCCCTCCGTCGCCAGTAGATGGTGGAGGGAAGCGGCCCGATCGGATTACGCAAAGATCCCACGGCTCAAACTGTACGAGAGATCGGCGCCAACTCCCGCCCCACCCGCCGCCCTGGGCCTCAAGTTTTACGGATCATCATCACGGACGGCCCGTTCCGGCCCCGTACGGCCGCCGAGTTGGCCTCCGGGCATCGCCCGGATGAACTCCCGGTTTCATTGACTACCCTCTGTCACATGGATAGTTCAGTTACGGCTCCGCTCTACCGGGACATCACCGACTTCGCACATGACATGCCGTCATGGGTGCAGCATCTGGCCGAGATATGGACGGAGCTCGGGCTCCTGGTCTTCGGTGTCCTGTTCATCACCGGGTGGTGGCGTGCCCGGAGCCAGGGCGACGGCGCCCTGGCGCTGGCGGTGCTCGCGCCCGTCGCGACGGCCTTCGGCTATGTGGCCAGCGAGGTGCTCAAGTCGGTGGTGGACGAGGAACGCCCGTGCAGGTCGGTCGCCGGCGCGGCGGCCTCGCTGGTGACCTGCCCGCCGACGGGCGACTGGTCGTTCCCCAGCAACCACTCCGCGATCGCCGGTGCGGCGGCCGTCGCCCTCGCGATCGCCCGGCCCCGGCTGGCCTGGCTCACCGTGCCGCTGGCCCTGCTGATGGCCTTCTCCCGGGTCTTCGTCGGCGTGCACTACCCGCATGACGTCGCGGTCGGGCTGCTGCTGGGCGCCGCGGTCTCGGCCCTGGTGGTCGCCGTACTGCGCCGCCCGGCGCGGTCGCTCGCCCGGACGGTACGGAGCAGCGGGGCGCCGGTGGCGGCCTGGGCCTCGGGTCCTGGCATCTTCCTCAGTACGAGGTCGGCAACCTGATGGCCGTCATGCCAGGGCATCTTCGTGACTTTGCCGAGAGCGACGATGCCCG
>NZ_JBEXPH010000149.1:0-20452 GCF_040611955.1 Streptomyces sp. NPDC006510
ACCGGCTCGCCCCGCCCGGCCCGCCCGGCCCCGGACAGCCGGACGGGCCGACGGCCCCGCGGTGCTTCGCCACCCGTGAGGAGGCCGTGGCCTGGTGCGCGGGCGGCGAGGCCGGCTGAGGACGACCGGCGGATGCCCGCCGGTCGTCCGGGGCGGTCGGGCCTACCAGATGGACTCGACCCACTCGGGGTGATCGATGAACGGGTTCCGGTTGTGCTGGTACTGGTCGAATATGACGTCGTTGCGCCGCTTCTCGAAGGTGTCCGGCGGGTCCTCCTGGCTCCACGCCTTCAGTACCGAGAGGCGGCCGATGTACGGCGCGGAGCCGTTGGACACCTGTTCGTTGGGTTCCAGGTCGGCGAAGGAGTCGTCGCCCTCGTAGCGCACCGCCATGTAGAGGATCATGCGGGCCACGTCGCCCTTGACCGCGTCGCGCGGCTCGAAGGAGTCGCTGTCCGTGTAGCTGCCCGGTGCGCCGCTGACCGCGCTGCCGCCGTTGTCGAAGTCCTTGTTGCCGCGGATCGAGTTGACGGTGACATCCTCCGGGCGCAGGTGGTGGATGTCGGTGCCGGGGCCGGTGGCGGTGCCGAAGTCGCCGTGGGACTTGGCCCAGACGTGCTCGCGGTTCCAGTCCCCGACCGAGCCGCCGTTGGAGTTCTTGGACTGGGAACGCCCGGTGTAGAGGAGGACCACGTTCGAGCTGTTGGCGGGGTCCTCGTCGGTGTCCTTGAGGGCTTCCCAGACCTGGCTGTAGGAGAGCTTGGTCTGGTTGCTGATGATCCCGTGCAGGGCGCTCTTCAGCTGGGTGCCGGTCTTGCCGAGCGCGTCCTGGTAGTACGTGTCGTCGAGTACCCGGAGTGGGGTCGCGGTGGTAGGCGTGGCCTCGGGTGTGGCGGCGGGTGCGGCGGCGGCGGTACCACCGAGCACTGCGAAGGCGGCAAGGGTCGCCAGCAGCGGGCGCCGGTAATGAAGGTGACGACGGGACATGTGGGGTGTCCTCTCCGAAAATGCGTGCGCCACGACACCGTCACAAGGTGGGTGGCGGCGCCGCGGCGGTCGTGTGGTACGTGGTAGGCGGGAGCCTTCCACACGCACCGTGACCATGGTGTGAACAGCGTGTACCTATCATGTGCAGGTCAAGTGAGGGGCTGGATCGTGACGCCCGGAGCGGATCGCGGGGCCTCGGATGCGGCGGGCCGGGCGCGGGGCGAGAATGACCGAAAGGACGAGGAGGCGGCATGAGCGACGAGCCCGAATCCGTATCCGCATCTCGGGGAGTGACTCCCGACAGCCTCTTGCACACCGGCGGCAGCGACAATCCGTCGGCAGAGGACCTGGTGCTCGCCTCCGGGCGGGACCTGACTCCGAAGAATCTTCAGTGGGCGGAGCGCAGGCTCGCCCGGGAGGGCCGGTCGGCGATCGACAAGGCGCTGCCGTAGGGCGACGCGGCGACGTGGCGGCCCGGCGGCCGGTGCGCGGGGAGTGTGTGGGCGCTCCCCGCGGCTCGGCTAGCCTGGGTGGACAATGAACCGTTTGACGACGTCAGGGGCCGGGTACGAGCTCGCCCGCTACCCCGAGGATCCGCGCGACCCGTTCCGGGCCTGGGACGCTGCCGATGAGTACCTGCTGCGGCGGCTGGAGGGGGCCGAAGGGACGGACCCGGTCGATCTGTCGGGCACCGTGGTCGTGGTGGGCGACCGCTGGGGCGCGCTGAGCACCGCACTGGCCGGGCACCGGCCCGTACAGATCACCGACTCCTACCTGGCGCAGCGCGCGACCCTGGCGAATCTGCACCGCAACGGCGTGGACGCGGACGCGGTACGCCTGCTGTCGGTCAGGGACACGCCGCCGGACCGTATCGACGTGCTGCTGGTGCGCATCCCGAAGAGCCTCGCGCTCCTGGAGGACCAGCTGCACCGGCTCGCGCCGGCCGTCCACCCCGGCACCGTCGTCATCGGCACCGGGATGGTCAAGGAGATCCACACCTCCACCCTCAAGCTCTTCGAGCGGATCATCGGTCCGACCCGCACCTCCCTCGCGGTCAAGAAGGCCCGGCTGATCTTCTGCACCCCCGGCCCGGGAACGGCTCGTACGCCCAGTCCCTGGCCGTACCGCTACGACCTGCCCGAGGGGATCGGCCCGGCCTCCGGCCGGACCGTCACCAACCACGCCGGGATCTTCTGCGCCGAGCGCCTCGACATCGGCACCCGGTTCTTCCTCGGCCACCTCCCCGCGCGCAGCGGCCCCGACCGGGTCGTCGACCTCGGCTGCGGAAACGGCGTCGTCGGGCTGTCCGCGGCGCTCGCCAACCCCGAGGCGACGGTCACCTTCATCGACGAGTCGTACCAGGCGGTCGCCTCCGCCGAGGAGACCTTCAGGTCCAACACCGGCCCGGACGCCGAGGCCGAGTTCCTCGTCGGCGACGGGCCGGCGGAACTGCCGCCCGCCAGTGTGGACCTGGTGCTCAACAACCCGCCGTTCCACTCCCACCAGGCCACCACCGACGCGACGGCCCGCACCATGTTCCAGGGCGCCCGCGACGCGCTGCGGCCCGGCGGCGAACTGTGGGTCGTCGGCAACCGGCACCTCGGCTACCACACCCGGCTCCGGCGCATCTTCGGCAACTGCACCACGGTCGCCGGCGACCCGAAGTTCGTCGTCCTGCGGGCCGTCAAGCGCTGACCCCGCCGGTACCGTCCCGGCCCTTCCGGATTCTTGCAACACGTTCTACTGTGTGCGCCGCCGCACACGGATGACGCGACCGCGAGACTCCCGGAGGGGCCGTGCACCTCGAATACACGCCTGAACAGCAACAGTTGCGCGTCGAGCTGCGCAGCTACTTCGCCGCGCTGGTCCCCGACGACGCCTACGCGCGCTATGCCGCCCCCGCGGCCCAGAAGACGTTCTACCGGGAGACGATCCGCCGCCTGGGCACCGACGGCTGGCTCGGCGTCGGGTGGCCCACGGAGTACGGCGGACGCGGACTGTCCCCGATGGAACAGTTCATCTTCTTCGACGAGGCCGCACAGGCGGGCGTCCCGCTGCCGCTGATGGCCCTCAACACCGTGGGCCCGACGATCATGCGGTACGGCACCGACGAGCAGAAGACGTACTTCCTGCCGAAGATCCTCTCCGGAGAGATCGACTTCGCGATCGGGTACAGCGAGCCCGACGCGGGCACCGACCTCGCCGCCCTCAAGACCCGGGCCGTGCGTGACGGCGACGAGGCCACCGGCCACTACACCGTCAACGGCCAGAAGATCTGGACGACCAACGGCGACACCGCCGACTGGGTCTGGCTCGCCGTCCGCACCGACCCGGACGCGCCACCGCACAAGGGCATCACCATGCTGCTCGTCCCGACCACGGACCCCGGCTACTCCTGCACCCTGATCAACACCCTCGCCTCGCACGACACCACCGCCAGCTACTACGAGAACATCCGCGTCCCGGTCTCCCGCCGCGTCGGCGCGGAGAACCAGGGCTGGCGGCTCATCACCAACCAGCTCAACCACGAACGCGTCACCCTCGCCGCCCACGGCACCATGGCGATCCGCGCCCTCCACAACGTCCGGCGCTGGGCGGCGGACACCCGGCTCACCGACGGCCGCCGCGTGATCGACCTCGGCTGGGTCCGCGCCCTCCTGGCCCGCACCCACACCAGGCTCGACGCCATGAAACTCCTCAACTGGCAGATGGTGTCCGCGGTCCAGAACGGAACCCTCACCCCGCAGGACGCCTCCGCCGTCAAGGTCTACGGCTCCGAGGCACGCCGCGACGCCTACGCCTGGCTGATGGAGGTCGTCGGCTCGGCGGGACCGCTCAAGGAAGGCTCGACGGGCGCCGTGCTGCACGGCGAACTCGAACGCGGATACCGCTCCGCCGTCATCTTCACCTTCGGCGGTGGCAACAACGAGATCCAGCGGGAGATCATCTCCTGGATCGGCCTGGGGATGCCGCGGGTACGGCGGTGAGCGCATGTGACGAGGCTGTTTAGTTGGCACAAGAGCGGGATAGTCGGCACCGGCCGAAGTCGCGGGCCAGCAGGTAGCGGGTCTGGCGCGCCTGCGAGCGCCACCGGCTGAAGAAGATGGCCTACGGCCACAAGACCCCACATCAGGCCCGGCAGCGGGAAACCATCGTGCTGCTGGCGGCCCGCGGGCGCTCCCACGCCCGGACAGCCGCGCAGACGCGCACGCACGTCGACACGGTGCGCACCTGGCGGGGCCGGTTCGCTGCCGGCGGGCTGCGTTCGGCACGCTACCGACGGGACGTTTCGGCCCCGACCGAACCGTCCTGCACCGGAACGTCAGCCCGGTCCGGCAGCAGTTCCGCGTTGAGTACGGCGATGCCCGCCTCGCCCTCCTCGAACAGGGCGATCAGCTCCTCGGGCCCGGCATCCGGACCGGCGGTGTGGTCGACGAGGAGGACCGGCTGGAACTCCCCGCCCTGCTCGACGGGGACGAAGCCGGTGGTCAGCTCGCGGCGGAGCAGGACGACCCGGTCGGCGTCGAGCGGATCGGAGGGCAGTGCTCCGGGCAGTACGCGCCCCTCCTCCGGGCGCGCCCGGAGGCTGTGGGCGAGGACGTCCCGGCGGGCGAGGAGCGTCACCGCGAGCCGGTCACCGGCCCGCTCGTAGCGGGCGGCCAGATCCTCCGGCAGCAGATAGAAAACGCCCTCCTCACCCTCGTGCCCCCGGTCGAGAAGAAGCCGCGCCAGCCGGGCTCCGGGCTCGTCGGCGTGCGAACCGAGCCCCAGAAACACATCACGCCCACCGGGCCCGAGGGAGGGCACCGCCCCGATCCACAGCTCGGCGGAGCCCTCCGGGGTCCGCTGGGTGTCGTCGTCCTTCGTCATGGCGGCGATCCAAGCACACGGCACCGACAGGCCGTTGTCAGTGCGCTGCTCGCGGCGCAGCGCCCGGGAGTGACCCGGTGACCACGTCGTACGCCCCGAAGGAGCCCCTGCCCGCGCTCTCGGCGGATCTGCGGCCCCTGGCGGTGGAGGCGCTCGACCGGATCCTCACCAGGAAGTCCGAGCTGCTCGAACTCTGCAGGAGTCGGGCGCCGAGGAGTGGAAGGCGGGGGTGCGGAGACTGCGGGAGGTCCTGGCGGGAGCCTGACCCGCGCGCCCTGCGGGGCTCTCCCCGAGACGCGGAAGGGGAGCCCCCAAAGTGCGCGGCGGGGGCTCCCCGGTACGAGGCGGGCGGCCTGGCGCCCGGTGCGGCGACGCGGGCGAGCACCTTGTCGAAGCTGCACACTGCTGCGACGCGGGCTCGAAAGCGGCCTTGGGGACCAACGGAACAGTCAGTATCGGTGAGATTGATCTTGAACAGTCAGAGGACCCGGCGGCATCCCCCGGGTTCTCTGTAGTGGTGGGGCCATCGCAGGTCAGCCCTGCAGTGCGAAGTGCGCGAGGAGACGTTCCTTCTGGTTTTGGATGTCCGCAGCTCGATGGCATCCCACCTGGCGGTCCTTGGCATCATGCGATGCCCGCCCATGCTTCAGCTCCGAACGTGCCCTTCACGTCGGAGGCGATGGTGGTGGCGTTCACCCTGGCTTGCAGGGCGTAGACGGTGGTTTTCCGTGCGCCGCGGACGCTGAGACGGACCGGGCTGTCGCCCGGGTGGGCTGCGAGGATTCTCTTCAGTTCGCTCACGGACCGCTCCGTGACCCGGTGGGCGGGGAGTTCAAGTCGTACGGGAGGTTTCCCGCCGTGCTCGGCCGAGGACACGTCCAGCATCGTCAGCTCTCTGCCGAAGATGTTCACGGTGCCGTCGCGGTCTTCGATCCTGCCTTTGACGGAGATGACGTTGTCCTCGGCCAGCGCGTGCTGCACGAGCCGGTAGGAGGCGGGGAAGAAGAGGACCTCGATGCCGGCGTCGCGGTCTGCGAGGTTCACAATGGCCCACGCGTTGCCCTGTTTGGTCATCTTGAGCTGGATACCGGTGATCAGCCCGGAGAGCTGGATGTCTCCGGTGGTACGGCCGGAGGTGAGAAGTTCGGCGATGGAGCAGTCCCGGGCTCCGGTGAGGATGTGCTCGGCGCCGTCCAGTGGGTGGGCGGAGACGTACAGGCCGAGCATCTCGCGTTCGGTCGCCAGGAGTTGGCGGCGGGGCCACTCGGCGTCGTCGATGGGGAAGTCCAGGCCGAAGGCCGGCCCGTCGCTGCCTTCTCCGCTGAGATCGGCGAAGAGGTCGTCTTGACCGAAGCTGGCCGCCTTCTTCACGGGAATGATGGCGTCGATGGCGTCTTCGTGGATGGCGGTCAGGCCCTTACGCGCATGTCCCAGGGAGTCGAAGGTGCCGGCTTTGATCAGGGATTCGACGGCCCGTTTGTTCAGCGCGGGCAGGTCGGCCTTGTCCAGGAAGTCGGGGAAGGAAGTGAACTTCCCCTTACTGCGGCGGGCACCGACGATGGCCTCGATGGCGTTGTCGCCGACGTTGCGTACGGACCGCAGTCCGAATCGCACGTCGTCGCCGACGGCGGTGAACTCCGCGACGGACTCGTTCACGTCGGGCTGGAGGACCCGGACGCCGTTCTTGCGGGCGTCGGCCAGGTAGATCGCGGCCTTGTCCTTGTCGTCGCCCACCGAGGTGAGCAGGGCGGCCATGTATTCGGCCGGGTAGTTCGCCTTCAAGTACGCGGTCCAGTAGGAGACGAGCCCGTACCCGGCGGTGTGGGACTTGTTGAACGCGTAGCCGGAGAACGGGAGCATGACGTCCCACAGAGCCTTGATGGCTTCCTGGCCGTAGCCGTTGCCCTGCATGCCGCTGTGGAACTTGTCCCACTCGGCGGCCAGCACCTCCGGTTTCTTCTTGCCCATCGCGCGGCGCAGCAGGTCGGCGCCGCCCAGGGTGTATCCGGCCAGTTCCCGGGCGATGGCCATGATCTGCTCCTGGTAGACGAGCAGATGGAAGGTGTTGCCGAGGATCGGCTCCAGGGCGTCGCGCAGCTCGGGGTGGATCGGGGTGATCTCCTGGCGGCCGGTCTTGCGGTGCGCGTAGTTGGTGTGTGCGTTCGCCGCCATGGGACCTGGGCGGTAGAGGGCGTTGACCGCGGCGATGTCTTCGAACCGGGTGGGTTCCATCTGCTTCAGCAGGACCCGCATGCCGCCGCCGTCGAGCTGGAAGACACCGAACGTGTTGCCCTCGGCCAGCAGCCGGTACGTCCTGGCGTCGTCCAACGGGATCACGACGGTGGCGGGATCGCCGTCCAGAGGGTCCACGGTGGCCAGGTCGATGCCACGGTTCTCGCGGATGTTCTCGATGGCCTGATCGATGACGCCCAGGTTCCGCAGCCCCAGGAAATCCATCTTGATCAAGCCCATCGCCTCGCACGACGGGTAGTCGAACCCGGTGATCTTCACGCCGTCCGAGGCGCGCATGTGCAGCGGGATGCGGTCGGTCAGCTTCGTCTTGGACAGGATCACCGCAGCGGCGTGCACACCGGTACCGCGGGTCAGGCCCTCCACCCCGCGAGCCGTGTCCATGACCCGCTTCACGTCCGGCTCGCTGTCATACATCTGCCGGAGCTCGCCGGCCTCGCCGTACCGCTCGTGGGAGGGGTCGAAGACGGCGGCCAGCGGGGCTGACTTGCCGTTCTGGTCCGGCGGGAGCGCCTTGGTGATCCGCTCACCGTGGGAGTAGGGGTAGCCCAGGATGCGCGAGGAGTCCTTGGCCGCGTTCTTGGCCTTGATCCTGCCGAACGTGTTCACCATGGCGGTGTACTCGTCGCCGTACTTCTCGGTGACGTAGCGGACCATTCTGTCGCGCTGGCGGTCGTCGAAGTCGAGGTCCACATCCGGAGGGTTGATGCGCTCGGGGTTGAGGAACCGTTCGAACAGCAGGCCGTGCTCCAGAGGGCACAGTTCGGTGATGCGAGTGGCGTAGGCCACGATGGAGCCGGTGGCAGAGCCACGGCCCGGGCCGAGGGGGATCTTGTTCTCCCGGGCGTGGCGGCAAATGTCCGCCACGACGAGGAAGTAGGAGCTGAAGCCCATGGGGCCGATGACCGTCATCTCGGTCTCGAAGCGGTCCAGGACGTGCTGGGGAACCGGGTTCCCGTAGCGCATCGCCAGGCCCGCGAGGACTTCCTTCCGCAGCCACGACTCCTGGGTTTCACCCTCGGGAACGTCCGGGAACTGCGGCATCTCGTCGACGTAGTCGAAGACCTCGTCATAGGACTCGATGCGCTCGGCGATCAGCAGGGTGTTGTCGCAGGCTTCGGGAAGATCCGAGAAGAGCCTGCGCATCTCGGCGGCGGTCTTGAGGTAGTAGTCGGATCCGTTGAAGCGGAAGCGCTTCGGGTCATCTTTGTTCTTGCCGACACCGATGCACAGCAGGCTGTCGTGGGCGTCGGCCTGGTCCTCGGTGACGTAGTGCGCGTCGTTGGTGGCCAGGAGAGGGATGCTCAGCTCCTTGGCCAGCCGCAACAGGCCGTCGCGGGCGTTGCGTTCGATGTCCAGGCCGTGGTCCATCAGTTCCAGGAAGTAGTTCTCGCGGCCGAAGACCTCCTGGTAAGCCGCAGCGGCGGCCTTCGCCTCGCCGTATTGGTTCAGCCGCAGCCGGGTCTGGATCTCGCCGGAGGGGCAACCGGTGGTGGCGATGATGCCGTCCGGCCGCTCAGCGATCAGCTCGCGGTCCATGCGTGGCTTGCCGGCCGGGAACTGGCCCTCGTAGCTGGCCTGTGTGCTGAGCCAGAACAGGTTCCGCAGGCCCTGGACGTTCCGCGCCCACATGGTCATATGGGTGAAACGGCCGCCACCCGAGACGTCTTTCGATCCCTCACCGTCATCGCTCACGGCGCGGCGGCCTCCCGGCCCCCAGAACTCCTGCTTCCGGCCAAAACGGGAGGAAGGCGCTACGTACGCCTCGATACCGATGATCGGTGTGATGCCCTCGAAGCCCTTCGCGACCTGCGCGAATTCATAGGCGCCGAACATGTTGCCGTGATCGCTCATGGCAATCGCAGGCATCTGCTGCCGGGCCACCTCGCCGAACATCGGCTTCAGCTTCTGCGCACCGTCCAGCATCGAATATTCGGTGTGATTGTGCAGGTGAACGAAAGAATCCGGCACGGGTGAGTTGCCTCCGAGGCGAGTAGGAAGCCCCACCCCGAACAGAGCCGCGATGGTGACCTTGCCAGCGACCGACCGCACCGGCATCGGCAGATGGGCGGGCTATTCGGTCCGTCGCGGTGTGATCGCGTGGGCGGGATGACCAGCAGCATCGAACCTGCCTGGGCAATCGCCCCCTGTCGCACCGCCCCGCAACACCACACGTTGACCAGAGACATCAAAGCGGCCAGTACGCAAGGGAATCAAACAACCATTTCACCCCTACGACTCAACCGTTGGTTGATCACCTAGGATGGCCGGCGTGGACCTCACTGCCGTGTACACCTTCGTCACCGCCGTAGACGAGGGACAGTTCCAAGAAGCCGCCACCAGCCTGTCGATCACCCCGCAGGCCGTCTCCAAGCGCATCGCCGTGCTGGAGAAGGACCTCGGCGTGCAACTGTTCAGCCGCACAGCGCGCGGGGCCCGGCTGACGATCGACGGCCAGGCGTTCCTGCCCCACGCCCGGGCTCTCCTCCAAGCCGAGGAGCGGGCAGCCGCTTCCGTACGGCCAGGAACCCGCCCGCTACGCGTCGACGTGATCGGCCGACAGCTCTCTCTGGCAGGACTGCTGCGTGACTTCCATCGCGCGCACCCCGACGTCGACCTCGATGTGGTGACCCTCTTGGACTCCGCGACGGCCATAGCCGCCATCCGGTCCGGAACGATCGATGCGACCTTCCGCGCCGTCACGATGCCGGGGCGCCAACTCCCCGACGACATCGAGGCCACCCCGGTCTTCGACGAGCCCCTCCATCTGTTCACCGGACCAGCCCATGAGTTCGCTGCCGCTCGCAAGATCACCCCCGCCCAGCTCGCCGGGCGTCGGATCTGGATGCCCGGCAACGTCCCCGGAACCGAGTGGGCCGCCTACTACGACGAACTCGCCACCGCGTTCGGGCTCACCATCGACTCGATCGGCCCCGACTTCGGAATTGAGCCCCTCCTCGACACGATCGCGAGTTCCTCGACGCTGGCGACCTTCGTCAGCGAGCAGACCCCTCTCGTCTGGCCCGCCGGCCATGACCTGAGGCGCATCCCCCTACACAGCCCGATCCCGGTCTACCCGCACTCACTGCTCTGGCGCACCGACAATCCGCACCCTGCCCTCACCGCGCTCCGCACCCACCTCAGTTCCGCATACCCCGGTCGCCCCGAAGGCGATATCTGGACACCGAAGTGGGCTCAGCACCCTCCAAGTTAGGCTGGCGAAAACAACGCCACGAGCCGACGGCCGGAGGAGACGTTGGGCGCCTCGCTTCCCTACTCATCGTCGTCCTCGTCCAGACCGACGGCGTCCGGGTCGCGCAGCGGCCGCAGCCCGTCGCCCGGCTGGGAGGCGGTGAAGCTGTAGCGGCCCAGAACGGTGACTGTCACATCTGTTGCGTTCATCGGCATGCGGGCATTCAAGGCCGAACGTGCCGTGTCCCCCGGCGACGAGTCAGTGGCATGGGTGGTCGTCTCCGAATCCTACGAGCTCCACCAGGAGGCGTCGGCGTACTTGGCGTCGCTGCGGGCCCGGGACTGCTCGCCGAACACGGAGCGGGTGTACGCGGGCAGGGTCGCCTGTACCTGTCGCACTGCGTTGCGAACGGCCTGGACTGGGCCGCGCCGGGGTTCGTCGCACTGACTCGGTTCCTGCACTGGTTGGTGAAGGAGCCTCTGCCGCCCCGGGGTCCGCGGTCCAGTGCGACGCCGCCCTACCGGGACAAGGCCACGGCGAACCAGATCCTGACGACGGTGGGCGAGTTCCTGAGGTTCTGCGTCCCGTTCGGCTGGGTGACGCGGGCTACGGCGGCGATGCTGTCCGAGACCAAGTACCTGTCGTTCCTGCCGCCCGGCTACAGCCCCGGCGAGGACGGGCAGTTCCGCACGGTAGAGGCCAAGACCATCAAGCTCCGGGTGGCGTTGCCGGGCTACGAGTGGTTGAGCGACGAGCAGTTCGCGCAGTTGCTCGCGCTGACCGTCCGGGCACGGGACCGGTTCCTGGTCTATCCGCTGGGGGCGACGGGGATCCGGATCGGGGAGGCGCTGGGGCTGCACCGCCAGGACATGCACCTGCTGCCGGACTCCTCAGCGCTGGGCTGCCAGGTCTCCGGCGGGCACGTGCACGTGCGGCGGAGGATGAACAGCAACGGAGCGCTGGCGAAGGCCCGCAGCCCGCGGTGGATCCCGGTCGATCCGGACGTGGCGGGCCTGTACGCCGAGTACGTCTACGAGCGGGGCCAGGTCCCGCAGGCCGCCGAGAGCGAGATGGTGTTCGTCAACCTCTTCCGGGCCCCGCTCGGGCAGCCGATGAAGTACCCCAACGTCAAGGACCTGTTCGACGGGCCGGCCGTCAAAGCCGACTTCGCTGCCCGCCCGCACATGCTCCGCCACTCCGCCGCCACGCGGTGGAAGCGGAGCGGGACTCCGGACGACGTGATCCAGAACCTCATGGGACACGTCTCCCCGTCCTCGATGATCCCCTGCATCCGCGCCACCGACACCGACAAGCGCGAGGCCGTCGAACGGCTCACCGCCCTGTGGAAGGACCGCGCATGACCAGCACCCTGACGCTGGTCGAGCGCATCGCGCCGGCCCCGGCGCAGAGCGATGCCAGGTTGGAGGAGTGGCGGACCTACCTCGCGGGGCGCATCGACCCCGACTGGCGTCCGGACGAGTGGGACATGGCCCTGTGGCTGTTCACCGGCGACGTCGACAACCCCCGCACCGTCGCCTACAGGTGCCGCACCCCCCAGTGCCCGGGGGTGAATGCCGCAGCCAGAATGAGGTGCAGGAGTTGCGAGAAGGCCCTCGAACGCGGAGCGCTGAGCGCGGAGGAGTTCGACGCCACCTACATCCCTGCTACGAGGCTCCAGGCTTACAAGGCACCCGCCCGATGCGCGGTCGGCCCGCAGGACGGCCGATGCCGGCGACGCGTCTCGGTGCGCGGCCTGTGCAGAGCCCACTACAGCCTGTGGGTCGCGGTATTCAAGCGGCGGGGGCTGGAGGACTCCGAGAAGAACCTGGCCGCATGGGCGGCCACGATGCCCGGCTACGAACCACTGCCACCGTGCTTGGTGGTCGGGTGTTCGCCGGAGTCCGCGGTCCGTGCACGTCTCTGCCCGACGCACTACTACCGTTGGCAGGCCAGGGGCGAGGAAGCGCGGGGCTCGGTCGAGAGCTGGGCGAGTCGTCAGGCTCCCTACCTGAGCGGCAACCAGATCTCCCTGGCCCCGTTGGCCCCGGCTCGAAGTGCTGTTCGCCCTGCAGCAGCGGGACACAGTCGGCAGGAAGCTGGATCCCCGGGCTACCCGGTCGATCGTGACCCAGCTCCTCGACCTGCCCAGCCTTGTCCTGGCCCCGCCGGAGAGCGTCACCCGGCAGGCGTTCGGCCGCACCACCAGTGTCATCGCCCATGCCCAGGAGATGCTGCGTCATCTGCGGGTGGCCTTCGATGACTTCAACGGCATCGACGCCACGCAACGGGTTGTGTGGGACCTGCCAGCTCTCGGGATCGGTTCGGCTACCGGTGTCCGGCCGCGCCGCCACGCAGGGACGGCGGACTTCACCGAGATCCGGCAGCCGTGGCTGCAGGCGGTCGTGATGCAGTGGGCCCGCAGCAGCAATCCCACCGGCGGCAAGCTGTCCACGAGAATGGCCGCCTGCCTCGTCGCCTCCCGGGCCCTGGCGCTGCGGCCGGGCGGCGGCATGGACCCCGGAGTCCTGGGATTCGCGGACATGACGGCCGTCGTGGCCGCCTTCCGTACCCTGCTCAGGAAGGACGGCCGTCCTTACAGCGAGAAGCACCGGCACACCGCACTGTCGAACTTCTGGCAGATCCTGGAGTTCGGCAGGTGCGCCGGGATGCTGGACACCCTTCCGGGTCTCTTCGGCCGCCATCCCGCACACCGGATCGCAGTGCCCGAGCCGAACGAAGACGAGATCGGCAAAGCCGTACCCGAGTCGGTCATCGCCCAACTCGAACGCCTTCAGGGCGCGTTGGGCGATAGCCTCTCCCACGGTTCGATGCCTTCTGAAGAGGTCAAGGAGATGTGCCGCACCCTCTACGCGGTCATGCGGGACACCGGCCGACGCCCCAACGAGGTCGTCACCTTGAAGGTCTTGAAGGTGGGGTGCCTGGAGCGGGTCGACGGCCACTACAACCTGATCTGGGACAACAACAAGGGCAAGCGACTGCGGCGACGCCTGCCCATCGACATCGAATCCGCGGAGATCATCCAGCGGTGGGAACGCCGCCGGGCTGCACTGGCCGACTTCGAGCACGGTGACGGCTACCTGTTTCCCGCTGCCACGGAGCGCAAGGACACGGGGCATCTCGGAGCGGACTTCCCCTCCCGCATGCTTCGGGTTTGGGTGGACGCCCTGCCGCAACTGGAAGTCCTGGCGGTACTGCACGACATGGTCGCCCGCGGCGAGCCCGTCACCTTCGCGGCCGTCGCCAAGACCGCCGGGGTGTCCAACTGGCTGGTCTACGCCGAAGGCGTCCGTGAGCACATCGACGCCGCCCGTGCCCGGCAGGCCGTGCACCCGCCGAAACCCAGCACAGGGGCTTCCGTCAGCTCGGCGGGCTTGAAAACCGATCTGGCGCTGGCTCGCCAGGAGATCACCGCACTGCGGGAGGAGCAGGACAAGCTCAAGGACGCCGTGCGACGACAGCTGGGGCAGCAACTCGACCAGGTTGGCACGGGCGAGCTGGTGGCACGCATCGACGAGCTCAGCCGCCAGAACGCCGAGCCGACCGCCGAGAGAGACGCGCTGACTCGGGGCAAGGCCGAGTGGGAGGAGAAGCTTGCCGAGGCGGAGGAGGACCGGGACGCGGCTCGCGCGAGCCTGCGCAGGATGATGCGCAGGAAGAACACCAACCCGGATGCCCCCGAAGCCGGATGAGCCCTGTCATCGGGCGGAGCCGTTCCCGCCGCCGAGTGGGAACGCCCTCGCAGAGCACCTCGTCCCAATTTCTCTGAGCTGCGGTGATGTCCCACAAACCGGATCCGGTGGCGGTCTACCGGCCTGGCTCGCGGCCCGGAATCGCGGTTGCTGACCAGATCACTCCGTTACGGGCAGGCACTCGGCGAGCAGGTCGATGACGTCGTGCCAGGCGCGCTGCGCGTGCTGTGGGTGGTAGCCGACGCCGGGACGCACGGTGTGGTCGACCGGTGGGTGGTGGAAGGCGTGCAAGGCGCCGCCGTAGACCGCGAGGCGCCAGTCGACGCCCGCGGCCTGCATCTCTGCGGTGAACGCGTCCCGTTGCGCGGGCGGCATGATCGGGTCTTCCGACCCGACCCCGGCCCACACCGGGCAGCGAATGCGCGCCGCCTCGCCCGGTCGGCCCGTGGTCAGTGCGTTGACTGTCCCGATCGCGCGCAGGTTGACGCCATCGCGCCCGAGTTCCAGCCCGATGGCGCCCCCGGTGCCGTAGCCGACGGCGGCGATCCGGTCGGGGTCGGTCCGCGGTTCGGCGCGCAACACGTCGAGCGCCGCATGGCCGATGCCCCGCATCCGGTCGGGGTCGGCGAGCAGCGGCATGCAACGGGCCAGCATCTCCTCGGGGTCACCCAAATAGCGCCCGCCGTGAAGGTCGAAGGCCAGCGCTACGTATCCCAGCTCGGCGAGAGCATCGGCCCGGCGGCGCTCGACGTCGCTGAGCCCCGTGCCCTCTGGTCCGAGCAGCACCGCGGGCCGGCGGTCGACACCGGCCGGGAGCGCGAGGTGCCCGATCATCGTCAGACCGTCGGCCGGGTACTCGACCGTGCGCGTTGTAACCGTCGTCATGAGACTGGACTGTAGTGATCGTCGAGCCCGGTCGGGCCGGTGTTCACCGCTGGCAGAACAGCGCGGGTGTGCCTCTGAAATGCGGCGATGGCTCACAAGATCCGTCACAAACCCCGTTCCCGCGGGGGCGTCGACGCCCAGCAACATGCCTAACTTCCCTTGACAAGCAACAGGGGCCTGAACTGCATCAAGACTTGACAGCACTAGATAAAGACGGTCCTGCGCGGTTTCTACGACTTCCACCTCGACCGCGGCACGGACACCGTGCTGGTGAACCCGTTCCCGCTGGACCGCTCGCGCCGGGGCAGCCGGGCCCACGAGCACCACAACCCGATGGACGCGTTCGCGCCCACCCGCACCGGCCGCTACCGCCCCAAGGTGCCCAAGCGGATCCCGAAGAGGATCCCGGACGACAAGTTCAACGAGATCTTCGCCGGTCTGCGCTCGAACCGCGACCGTGCCCTGCTGGCGTTCTGGGTCTCCACCGGCGCCCGGGCGGACGAGCTCCTCGACTCGGTCGAGCGCGACGCACTGCCGGGCCAGCAGCTGATCTCGGTGACCCGCAAGGGCACTTGAGGACGTCCAGCTGCTGCCGGCCTCCAGTGACTCGTTCGTCTGGCTGCGGATCTATCAGCACGAGATCTGGGCGAAGGGGGCGCCGCACGGCCGTGACGAGCCGCTGTGGTGGACGCTGCGGCGCCCCTGGCGCCCGCTGAACTATGCAGCCGCCCGGCAGATGTTCGCCCGGGCCAACCAACTGCTGGGTTCCAACTGGACCCTCCACGACCTGCGGCACACAGCCGCCTTCCGGATGGCCGAGGACCCCGAGATGCCGCTGCCCCACGTGCAGTGGATCCTCGCTCACGCCCGGCTGACGACCACACAGATCTACACCACCACCAGCGCCGACGAAGTGGTCGAGAGCGCACTCGCGCACCACGCCCGTCAGGCCCGGCGCCGCGAGGACCCCCAGCCCGCTCCGTTCTCACCTGCCTACAACCCGGACTCGCTGAGCACCCTGTTCGGAGGCCCGACCGCATGACCTCGTCCGTCACAGCCCCACCCGTCTCGCACCCGGTGCCGGCACCTCATTCCGGTAGCTCTCTCACAGGCAGTGCGGCGCTTTCCCATCCCCGCGGTCTCCAACAAGAAGCGCCAGAAGCTGCAGAAGTCCTGGTCACACCAGCGGACCCGCGAGCGGCTCCCGCACCTTCCCGCCCTCGTCCGTGCCGCCGACCAGCACCTCAAGGACGCCCGGGCCCGCCTCGGCGCCATCGAAGCCACCCCGGCCGGAACCGAGTTCACCGTGCTCGGCGAGACCTACCGCAAGGCCCGCACCTCGAACTGGGCCGCCGACCCGCACCGCACCACGACTGCCCACCTCCAGCCCGACGGCCGGCGGACCGACCTCAAGGCCGCGGAGAACCGCGCCTTCTGAGCCTGGGCCACGATCGAGGTGCTGAGGCACACCGGCATCCGGATCGAGGAGATGCTGGAGCTCAGCCACCACAGCATCCTGCAATACCGGCTGCCCACGACCGGCGAAGTCGTCCCGCTGCTGCAAATCGCCCCGTCGAAGACCGACGAGGAGCGCGTCCTGCTGGTCACCCCCGAACTCGCCGACGTCCTGAGCGCGATCGTCTACCGGATACGTGACGCCAATAGGGTCGTCCCCTTGGTGGTCAGCTACGACGCGGCCGAAAGGGTCTGGAACCCACCCATGCCGCTGCTGTTCCAATGGCAAGTCAACGGCGAGGACCACATCCTGTCGGTCAACACGATCCGCAAAGCGCTCAACGAGGTGATCAAGGCCGCCCAGCTGACCGACGCAACCGGCGAGCTGCTCGACTACCAGCCCCACGACTTCCGCAGGATGTTCATCACCGACGCGATCATGAACGGTCTGCCCCCGCACATCGCACAGGTCATCGCGGGCCACGACGACATCAACACCACGATGCACTACAACGCCGTCTATCCCAGCGCAGCCGTCGCCGCCCGCCAGGCGTTCATCGCCCGGCGCCGCAGCCTGCGACCCGGCGAGGAATACCGCGTCCCCACCAGCGAGAAGTGGGAGGCATTCCTGGGCCACTTCGAGCGCCGCAAACTCTCCCTCGGCGCCCTGCGGCCGGTCATTCGGCAGCGAGTGTGTCCACGATCACACAGGCTTCTCTGAACCAGCGATCGCTACTCGGGGCTCTGGGTAAACCGCTGGCAGCTGGGTCCTCGCCGGGCAAAGATGGAGCCATGCGCGATGCCCACACCGACCCCGAGCTCATGGACGTGGTCCGACGATTCGTCGCGCCCGGCCGACGGTACCTTCGTCTGGGTGGAAGCTTCCTGCGGTTGAGCGGGCCTGAGCGCGAGCTGTTCGTGAGGGACCTGGTCCAGGCTGCCGGGGAGATCACTCCCGCTGAACTCGGCATCCTTTTTGAAGGGGGTTGGCGAGAGCGTAGGACTGCCTCCTGGCTGGTTGCTGTAGCCGGCAGGACCGAGTTCCGCAGCCGCATCGGCGAACTCCTGCTGGCCAGCGGAGGCCCCTACGGCGGGGCCTACAGCATCACTCTTGCCACCTTCGGCACCAGCGCGGACGCCGATCTGGTCTGCAGATACCTTGATTGCTACTTGCCTCAACCCGAGCTGGGCTACGACCGGACCTTTGCTCTCAGCACACTGCTTCACCTCGATGCGGTCCTTGGGACCGAGAGAGCATCCCCATACCTTGCCGCCGGTGGCCTGTGGCAGCAGTGGACCGATGCCACGCCGAACGTAGTGTGGGATCCGCAGGAGTACCGGCATGTCGTGGACCAGCTCTGTTCCTTCGCCCGCGAGTGCGCTGAACCCTTTGCCAGAATGGAAACCAGGCACTGAGTCTCCCGACCTGAGCGCTGGACGCCGACTGCTTCGGACCTCTCGGTAGTGTCTGGGCGATGACAGGAAACCAGGGCCGCTGGTCAAAGATCGACCAGGATGGTGGCATCGAGGACGTGACACTCCTCATCCTGGAATGGCTGGGTGAGCAGGGCGTGAACGCCATGATCAGAGTGGACGCCGAGAGGGTGGCCGACAACGCGCCGGCGTGGACGTTCGCTGCCAGTGGGGTCCCTTGGAGCATGGCATGCGTGCTGACGGGAGGGCTGTGCAGCAATGCATGTCCACAGCCCTGTCCCAGCTGCGGGAGGCCGGGCTGTCGGTTCCGTTTTGATCTTCGTCTTCGCTCGCCTCTGGCTTCGATCACGACGTTGGTCTCGGCGCCCCAGCGGTTCCTCCGGACCGGCTGAAGCCCGGCATTCCGAGCTGGACCGCAGCCAACTGTCTCTCGGCCAGTGCGTCGACCTGGGCGAGCTTGTCTTCGGCGCCGGCCAAGCTGACCCGGAGTCCTTCGATCTCGCCGGGCCAGCCCTCGTGTTCGGCTTCGGCGATGCGGGCGACGAGGTTGTTGCGGATCTCCTCCAACCGGCCGCGCTGGGCCGGGTCCGGCCGGAGGAGCGAGCAACGAATGCAAGCGTGTTCATGAACACAAGGGCTTGAAAAGGCACGAGCGCAGGTGCCGATGGAGACCTTGCGCTTCTCGAAGTGTGTGAGGAAGGCGTCCCATTCCTCCTCGGTGGGGGTTCGATACTCACCGCTGGGCCGGGTGGCCCTGCGGCGGGCGATGAAGGCGCGATGGGCCTCGATGGTCTCGGCAGGGTAGATCGCCTTGTAGCCCATCGTCGTATCAAGACTCTTATGCTCGCAGAGCACTTGGGCGATATGCGGTGGTAGGCCGTTCATGATGGCGTCGGTGACGAAGATCCTGCGGAAGTCGTGCGGAGAGAAGACGAGCGGTTCGCCGGCGGCATCGGTCAGGCTCGTGGCGGCCAGCGCGTTGATCAGAAGCTTGCGGAGCGCGGTCGGGGTGAAAGCGCGTTGTTCGGTGCCGATATCGCGTTGGAACAGCAGCGGCAGCGGCATCGGCGGGTTCCAGACCCGCTCATGGACGTCGTAGGAGGCCACCAGCGGGATCGCGCGGCTGCTTCCCCGCAGGCGGCGGATGATGGTGGAAAGGACGTCTGCCAGTTCCGGGCTGACCAGTACGAGCCGTTCGCTGTCGGTCTTCGACGGGGCGATCTGCAGCAGGGGTACGACTTCGCCGGTGCTGGGGAGCCGGTATTCGGTGATGCTGTGGTGGGTCAGCTCCAGGAGCTCCTCGTTGCGGATGCCGGTCAGGCGCAGGACCTCGATCGCGGCGAAGGCCCAGAAGGCTTCGGTCTCCTCGTGGGTGAGGTTCCGCCGCCGCCCGGTCGAGGTCTCCTCTGCCCAGGTCAGGTGCCCGGCGGCCTTGGGCGCGGCCGCTCTCCGCAAGGCTCCGGCGGTGTCCGGGATCAGATCCCCGGGCCGGGTGTGCTCGGCGGCAGCCAGTAGTTCGGCTGCCGCCCGGCCGAAGTCGACGGGCTCAGCGTCAGCCTCGCCGCCGCCGAGGACAAGCTCGCCCAGCTCGACGCCGAAGTCGCCCGCCGATCCACCGTGGTCCACCTCGGCCTGCCCACCTTCAGCCAGATCGCCACCCGATCCACCGAACCTTCGTAGTTCAGAGAATGGCTCGGCGACGTCAAGGACCTCACGCCTCGACGGAGCCAAAGACTGACGTCAGGCTCCGCCGGTGCCCTGGCGGAGCCGGTTACATGAGGCGGCGCGAGTGACCTGCAGTTTCCCTCAGCGATCAACTTACTCTTCTTGGACAGCAGCCTGGCGGCGCGCAAGAATCATCCCCCCGAGCTTGCTCTCGGCCGAGGTGAGTGTTCTATGCGACTCGACGGCGAAGCCAGCATTGTTGAGCCACGCAATCAGTTGGTCGGGCTGCCGCCGATGGACGTAAACGTTCATCGGGTGCCCGCCATAGCCCTCGGTCTTCAACTGCGACTCATCACCGACGTGGAAGCTGAGTAGCAACGGTCCACCAGGCCGGAGCACGCGCTGGAAGTGCGCGAAGACCGAGCCGATCTCGTCGTCGGGGACATGGATCAGCGAATACCAGGCGACCAGCCCAGTCATCGAGGAGTCGGCGAGGGGGAGGTCCGTCATGGAGCCGAGATCGAACCGGAGACCAGGGTGATCACGCCTGGCCACCTCGATCATCCCGGGCGACAGGTCAATCCCGAACGCGTCCAAGCCCAGCTGATGCAGGTGAGCCGTGATCCTCCCCGTCCCGCATCCCACGTCAGCAACTGACCCGCCGCCCTGGGCACGCACCAGGTCGGCAAACAACGCCAGGACAGCACGCTCCTCAGGCGTTTCGTCCAGGAGGTGACGCGTCAGGTCCGCATAGCTAGCAGCCACGATGTCATAAGACGTCCGCGTGTCTTCCAGCCAGCCGTCAGTGTTCAGTCCCGTTTCCACGACCGTAGGTTATCCAACAGCCCAACAGCCCAACGGGTCGGGCCTCTTGGTTCAGAGAAGATGGTGAATCGCCCCGGGTTTGGTGGAGACATCGAAGACCCGGAAGGATGCCGATCATGGCTGCTCCCCGTAAGTACCCCGATGAACTGCGTGAACGCGCGACGCGTCTGGCGGTCGA
>NZ_JBEXPH010000150.1:0-20451 GCF_040611955.1 Streptomyces sp. NPDC006510
ACGGCGAGCACGGCGGCCCGTACGCAGGCCGCGTCGTCGAAGTAGTGCGGGTTGTCGTGGCCGGTGGCGGGCGGGCGCAGCCCGGCGGCGAGATTGCCGAGCCCGGCCCGCACCGAGATCCGGGCGCGCAGGGGGAGCACCGCGGATTCGACCTCGGGGGCACGGGCGGCAGCGGCGGCGACCTCGGCGGCCAGGGCGTTCCAGGCGACGTCGATGGCGGCCCGCATCCGGCGTCCGGGGGAGAGCCCGTGCAGCGGACCGGCCGCCGATGTGAGGAGGGTCCCGGCGGCGAAGGCCGCCCATTCGGCGTCGTCGGAGGGCCCGAGCCGCAGTGGTTCGGGCGGCTGGTTGAGCGCGATGGGGACGGGCAGCGTGGTCGTGGCGTTCTGCTCGGCGAAGGTGTCGAGTTCCCGGGTGAGCCGCCGGGTCCACTCGGGCATCCGGGTCGCCCGGTGCCGTGCGGCGGGCCACCCGGCGGCGTCCCCGGCGGCGAGCCCGAGCAGCAGCCCCTCGATCCGCGCCCGGTGCCCGACGGTGGCACGGGTACGGAGACGGGCGGCGGGGGCGGCGGGGGCGGCGGTGGAGGCGGGGGAGATGGGGGAGACGGGGGCGGGGGGGGTGTCGTGCGGGGGTGCGCCGGCGCTCGTACGCGGATCGTTCCGAGTCTCGCCCGCGCCCGCGTCCTCGTGTGCGATGCACCGCGCGCCCGCGCCCGCGCCCGCGCCCGAGCCCGCACCCGCACCCGCGCACTCGCCCTCGTTCTCGCCCGCGCCCGAGTCCTCGTGCGAACGGTCCCGGGGCTGTCCCTCGTCGTCGGTGCCGCCGTCCCGCGTCGTGTCGTCCCCGTGCGCCCCGTCCCCCTCGTCCGGGGTGAGCAACTCCGCGATCTCCAGGACGTGATGACCCCGCATCGTCGGCAGACAGCTGCCCCGGACCGGGCCGATCGCATCCCCCCAGTGCCGCGGAATCGCGGACGCCCCGTGCAGGGCACCGGCCAGGGCCCCCGCCACCGCGGCCGTGGTGTCCGCGTCGCGGCCCATGTTGACCGCCGTCAGCACCGCCGTACGGAAGTCGCCGCGCGCCGCCGCGAACGCCCCGAAGGCCAGGCCCACCGCCTCGGGTGCCAGGTCCGTCCACGGGTAGCCGCCGACCACCACCGCGGAGCGCACCGCGCGCTCCATGGTCAGCCGGTCGGGGTAGGTGCGCTGTGCTGCCGCCACCGCGCGCCGCAGCGAACGCGCCGTCCAGGAGTCCATGGGGACGACCGACAGCGCGGCGGCGATCACCGACGCGACCCCGGCACCCGCCATCGCGGCGGCCACCCCGGCCGCCACCGCCTGGCCGCCGTAGATGCCCTCCCCGTCATGGCTGACCCGCCCGTCCACCGCGACCAGCCGTGCCGCCTCGTCCGGCCGGCCGGCCGCGAAGACACCGAACGGCGCCGCCCGCATCGCCAGGCCGTCGCTCCAGGCGTGCCGGTGCTGGGCGGAGATCGGGGCGGCGAGCCCGCGGCGCAGATTCTCCAGGGTTCCCCGCTCGCTGAACCCGGCACCGCGGAACGGCCCCTCGTCGAGATCGGCGATCCACAGATGCCACGCCCGCTCCACATGGGTGACGGTCAGTGCGGAACCGTGCCGGGCGAGCAGCAGCCCGGAGAAGATCGCGTACTCGGTGTCGTCGGTGCCCGCCGGGTCGTCGCTCACGAAGCCCTCGATCCGGCCCCAGCGGCGCCTGATCTCGGACGGCCGCAGATTCTCCGCCGGTGCGCCCAGCGCGTCCCCGACCGCGAGACCGAGCAGGGAGCCGCGGGCCCGGTCGGCCGGATCCCCCCGGCGTGTCTCGCCCCGGCCCACACCGTCCCGTACCGCCGCTTCCGCGCCGCCGGTCCGCGGCTCTGCCGGATTTCCTGCGATCAACTCCATCGCGTCGACCCTTCGCTCACACCGAGCCAGTTCTCGTCCTCCTCGATCTGTGCCACACGGAGCGCCGACAGAGGCCGACAATCGCAACAAAAGGGCCAGTCGGATGACGCGTCAGAGGCACCAAGGCAGGCCGTACTTACCTGGTCAGGAGGGTGGTAAGTACGGCCTGCCTTGCTGGCGGGGGACGTTTTTCGTGCGTACTTTCGATGGTGTCGAGCGGGGGCGGAGCGAGTGGATTCCGCTGCCGGAGAAGGGGAGAGCCGTGTCCATCATCGAGACCGACGCCGTACTGCACGAGGCACACCGCGACAACCACACCCACCGTGATGTGAACGGCGGCTGGCTGCGACCGGCGGTGTTCGGTGCCATGGACGGGCTGGTCTCCAACCTCGCGCTGATGACCGGCGTCGCGGGTGGTGCCGTCTCCCAGCAGACGATCGTGATCACCGGTCTGGCGGGCCTGGCCGCCGGTGCGTTCTCCATGGCGGCCGGCGAATACACCTCCGTGGCCTCGCAGCGCGAGCTCGTCGAGGCCGAACTCGACGTAGAGCGGCGGGAGTTGCGCAAGCACCCCATGGACGAGGAGCGGGAGCTCGCCGAGCTGTACGAGTCCCGCGGTGTCGAGCCCGCGCTCGCCCGTGAGGTCGCGCGGCAGCTGTCGCGCGACCCGGAGCAGGCCCTGGAGATACACGCCCGCGAGGAGCTGGGCGTCGACCCGGGCGATCTGCCCTCGCCGCTCGTCGCCGCGGTGTCGTCGTTCGGCGCGTTCGCGCTCGGCGCCCTGCTGC
Source organism: Streptomyces sp. NPDC006510 (assembly GCF_040611955.1). Classification (NCBI taxonomy): domain Bacteria; kingdom Bacillati; phylum Actinomycetota; class Actinomycetes; order Kitasatosporales; family Streptomycetaceae; genus Streptomyces; species Streptomyces sp. NPDC006510. The sequence continues at coordinate 2,711 of NZ_JBEXPH010000150.1, forward strand.
CCGTGCTGCCGTATCTGCTCGGTGCGAGCGCGCTGTGGCCGGCCGTGCTGCTCGCGCTGGTCGGGCTGTTCGCCTGCGGCGCGGTGGTGGCCAGGGTGACGGCCCGCAGCTGGCTGTACAGCGGGCTGCGCCAGCTGGTGCTGGGCGGCGCCGCGGCGGCCATCACCTACGGTCTGGGCACGCTGTTCGGCGTGGCCGTCGGGAGCTGACACCTTCGAGGGTCCGGGCGGATCCGGGCAGGTACCGGCAGGCGCACCCGCAGGTGGAGGCGCCTGCCCGTAACGTGTCCGCCACCCGTGTGACGTACGTCTTGGTGACCGTCACTGGGCGGAACGGCCCCCACGGGCTTAAAATGAGTCCCTATGCAGCGCTACACATAAGTAGCCGTTACCCGGCGGTTTCATTTCCTTTGCCGCCGGGCATGACCCGTAGACACCGCAGGCAACGACGCCTGCTCTCTGCGGTCCCCCTCGGGCGCCGATCCTCCGACTGCGACCCACCCCGCCACCTCGGGCGGTGTCCGCATGTTGGAACGAACTATCCGCTTCTTGAGAAGCGCCCCATCATGTAACCTGCACGAAATTTCGCAGAGGGCCAACGTCGTCCCTCGGCACTGCATATGCCACGACGACGACGGGAGAGCCGATGCGTACCGACGCCTGGTCGCCCATGGACGGTCGCCCCGCCCAGCAGGGGATGTACGACCCCCGTAACGAGCACGACGCCTGTGGCGTCGGGTTCGTGGCCACTCTGACCGGTGTGGCCAGCCATGAGCTGGTCGAGCAGGCGCTGACCGTACTGCGCAACCTCGAACACCGCGGTGCCACCGGATCCGAGCCCGACTCCGGCGACGGCGCCGGAATCCTCCTCCAGGTACCGGACGCCTTCCTGCGCGAAGAGGCCGACTTCGACCTCCCCCGGGCCGGCGCCTATGCCGTCGGAATCGCCTTCCTGCCCGCCGACGACTCCACCGAGGCCGTCCGCACGCTGGAGAAGATCTCCGCCGAGGAGGGCCTCAAGGTCCTCGGCTGGCGCCAGGTCCCCGTCACCCCCGACATCCTCGGCAACGGCGCCCGCGCCACCATGCCCGAGTTCCGTCAGCTCTTCGTCGCGGACGGCGAGAGCACCGGCATCGCCCTCGACCGCAAGGCCTTCGTGCTGCGCAAGCGCGCCGAGCGGGAGGCCGGGGTGTACTTCCCCTCGCTCTCCGCCCGCACGATCGTCTACAAGGGCATGCTCACCACCGGGCAGCTGGAGCCGTTCTTCCCGGACCTCTCCGACCGCCGTCTCGCCACCACGGTCGCGCTGGTCCACTCGCGCTTCTCCACGAACACCTTCCCGAGCTGGCCGCTCGCCCACCCGTACCGCTTCGTCGCGCACAACGGCGAGATCAACACGGTCAAGGGCAACCGCAACTGGATGAAGGCCCGCGAGTCCCAGCTCGCGTCGAGCCTCTTCGGTACGGAGCAGCTCGACCGGATCTTCCCCGTCTGCACCCCCGACGCCTCCGACTCCGCCTCCTTCGACGAGGTCCTGGAGCTGCTCCACCTCGGCGGCCGCTCGCTGCCGCACTCGGTGCTGATGATGGTTCCCGAGGCGTGGGAGAACCACGACTCCATGGACCCGGCCCGCCGCGCCTTCTACCAGTACCACTCCACGATGATGGAGCCCTGGGACGGCCCGGCCTGCGTCACCTTCACCGACGGCACCCAGGTCGGCGCGGTCCTGGACCGCAACGGTCTGCGCCCCGGCCGCTACTGGGTCACCGACGACGGCCTCGTCGTGCTCTCCTCCGAGGTCGGTGTCCTGGACATCGACCCCGCGAAGGTCGTCCGCAAGGGCCGTCTCCAGCCCGGGAAGATGTTCCTCGTCGACACGGCCGAGGGCCGCGTCATCGAGGACGACGAGATCAAGGCCGCCCTCGCCGCCGAGCAGCCGTACCAGGAGTGGCTGGAGACCGGCGAGATCGAGCTGGAGGACCTCCCCGAGCGGGAGCACATCGTGCACACGCACGCCTCCGTCACCCGCCGCCAGCAGACCTTCGGCTACACCGAGGAAGAGCTCCGCGTCATCCTCGCGCCGATGGCCCGCACCGCCGGCGAGCCGCTCGGCTCCATGGGTACGGACTCGCCGATCGCCGCGCTGTCCGAGCGCCCCCGGCTGCTCTTCGACTACTTCACCCAGCTGTTCGCGCAGGTCACCAACCCGCCGCTGGACGCCATCCGCGAGGAGCTCGTCACCTCGCTGCGTTCCACGCTCGGCCCGCAGGGCAACCTGCTGGAGCCGACCGCCGCGTCGTGCCGCAGCGTCGCGCTGCCGTTCCCGGTGATCGACAACGACGAGCTGGCCAAGCTGATTCACATCAACGCCGACGGCGACATGCCGGGCATGAAGGCCGCCACGCTCTCCGGCCTCTACCGGGTCGGCGGCGGCGGTGACGCCCTCGCCGCGCGGATCGAGCAGATCTGCGCCGAGGTCGACGCCGCCATAGAGGACGGCGCCCGTCTGGTCGTCCTTTCCGACCGGCACTCCGACGCCGAGCACGCGCCGATCCCGTCGCTGCTGCTCACCTCGTCCGTCCACCACCACCTCATCCGCACCAAGCAGCGCACCCAGGTGGGCCTGCTGGTCGAGGCCGGGGACGTCCGCGAGGTCCACCACGTCGCGCTGCTCATCGGCTACGGTGCCGCCGCGGTCAACCCGTACCTCGCGATGGAGTCCGTCGAGGACCTGGTCCGCGCCGGTACGTTCATCGAGGGCATCGAGCCCGAGAAGGCCATCCGGAACCTGATCTACGCGCTCGGCAAGGGCGTCCTGAAGGTCATGTCCAAGATGGGCATCTCGACGGTCGCCTCCTACCGGGGCGCCCAGGTCTTCGAGGCCGTCGGCCTGGACGAGGACTTCGTCGCGAAGTACTTCAACGGCACCGCCACCAAGATCGGCGGCGCCGGCCTCGACGTCATCGCCAAGGAGGTCGCCGCCCGGCACGCCAAGGGCTACCCCGCCTCCGGCATCTCCGCCTCGCACCGCGCGCTGGAGATCGGCGGCGAGTACCAGTGGCGGCGCGAGGGCGAGCCGCACCTGTTCGACCCGGAGACGGTCTTCCGCCTCCAGCACGCCACGCGCAACAAGCGCTACGACATCTTCAAGAAGTACACGGACCGGGTGAACGAGCAGTCCGAGCGGCTCATGACGCTCCGCGGCCTGTTCGCCCTGAAGACAAATAAGAACGGCAAGTCGGACCGAGAGGCGATCCCGGTCGACGAGGTCGAGTCCGTCTCCGACATCGTCAAGCGCTTCTCCACCGGCGCCATGTCGTACGGCTCGATCTCCCGCGAGGCGCACGAGACCCTCGCCATCGCCATGAACCAGCTGGGCGGCAAGTCCAACACCGGTGAGGGCGGCGAGGACGCCGACCGGCTCTACGACCCGGCGCGCCGCTCGTCCATCAAGCAGGTCGCCTCCGGCCGCTTCGGTGTGACCAGCGAGTACCTGGTCAACGCGGACGACATCCAGATCAAGATGGCGCAGGGCGCCAAGCCCGGCGAGGGCGGCCAGCTGCCCGGCCACAAGGTCTACCCGTGGGTCGCGAAGACCCGGCACTCCACCCCGGGTGTCGGTCTGATCTCGCCGCCGCCGCACCACGACATCTACTCCATCGAGGATCTGGCCCAGCTGATCCACGACCTCAAGAACGCCAACCCGGCGGCCCGCATCCATGTGAAGCTGGTCTCCGAGGTCGGTGTCGGCACGGTCGCCGCCGGTGTCTCCAAGGCGCACGCGGACGTCGTCCTGATCTCCGGCCACGACGGCGGCACCGGCGCCTCCCCGCTGACCTCGCTGAAGCACGCGGGCGGCCCCTGGGAGCTCGGCCTCGCCGAGACCCAGCAGACGCTGCTGCTCAACGGCCTGCGCGACCGCATCGTCGTGCAGACCGACGGCCAGCTGAAGACCGGCCGCGACGTGGTCATCGCCGCGCTGCTGGGCGCCGAGGAGTTCGGTTTCGCGACCGCGCCGCTCGTCGTCTCCGGCTGCGTCATGATGCGCGTCTGTCACCTGGACACCTGCCCGGTCGGCATCGCCACCCAGAACCCGGTCCTGCGGGACCGCTTCTCCGGCAAGGCCGAGTACGTCGTCAACTTCTTCGAGTTCATCGCCCAGGAAGTCCGCGAGATCCTCGCCGAGCTCGGCTTCCGTACGATCGAGGAGGCCGTCGGCCACGCCGAGCTGCTCGACACCGACCGTGCGATCACGCACTGGAAGGCACAGGGCCTCGACCTGAAGCCGCTGTTCCACGTCCCCGAGCTGCCCGAGGGCGCGGTCCGCCACCGGCGGACCGCGCAGGACCACGGTCTGGCCAAGGCCCTCGACAACGAGCTGATCAGGCTCGCCGCCGACGCACTGAACGCGGACAGTGCCGAGGACGCCCAGCCGGTCCGGGCCCAGATCGCGATCCGCAACATCAACCGGACCGTCGGCACCATGCTCGGCCACGAGGTGACGAAGAAGTTCGGCGGCGCCGGTCTGCCGCAGGACACCATCGACATCACCTTCACCGGTTCCGCGGGCCAGTCCTTCGGCGCGTTCGTACCGAGCGGGGTGACGCTGCGCCTGGAGGGCGACGCCAACGACTACGTCGGCAAGGGCCTCTCCGGCGGCCGGGTCGTCGTCCGCCCGGACCGCGGCGCCGACCACCTCGCCGAGTACTCCACCATCGCGGGCAACACCATCGCCTACGGCGCCACCGGCGGCGAGCTGTTCCTGCGCGGCCGCACCGGCGAACGGTTCTGCGTCCGCAACTCCGGCGCGACCGTTGTCTCGGAAGGCGTGGGCGACCACGGCTGCGAGTACATGACCGGCGGCCACGCCGTGGTTCTCGGAGAGACCGGACGCAACTTCGCCGCGGGCATGTCGGGCGGTGTCGCCTACGTCATCGACCTGAACCGCGACAACGTCAACGCCGGCAACCTCGGTGCCATCGAGGCCCCCTCCGACACCGACAAGCAGTGGCTGCACGACGTGGTGCGCCGCCATCAGGAGGAGACCGGATCCACGGTCGCCGAGAAGCTGCTTGCCGAGTGGGACACCGCGGTGGCCCGCTTCAGCAAGATCATCCCGTCCACCTACAAGGCAGTGCTCGCCGCCAAGGACGCCGCTGAGCTCGCCGGTCTCTCCGAGCAGGAGACCACCGAGAAGATGATGGAGGCGGCGACCAATGGCTGACCCCAAGGGCTTCCTGACCACCGGGCGCGAGGTCGCCGAGACCCGCCCCGTGGGCGAGCGCGTCAAGGACTGGAACGAGGTCTACGTTCCGGGCTCGCTGCTCCCGATCATCAGCAAGCAGGCCGGCCGCTGCATGGACTGCGGCATCCCGTTCTGCCACAACGGCTGCCCGCTCGGAAACCTCATCCCCGAGTGGAACGACTACGCCTACCGCGAGGACTGGTCGGCTGCGTCCGAGCGCCTGCACGCCACGAACAACTTCCCGGAGTTCACCGGGCGGCTCTGCCCGGCCCCGTGCGAGTCGGCGTGTGTGCTCGGCATCAACCAGCCGGCCGTCACCATCAAGAACGTCGAGGTCTCGATCATCGACAAGGCGTGGGGCAACGGCGACGTCACCCCGCAGCCGCCCGAGCGGCTCTCCGGCAAGACCGTCGCCGTCATCGGCTCGGGCCCGGCCGGTCTCGCCGCCGCCCAGCAGCTGACCCGGGCCGGCCACACCGTCGCCGTGTACGAGCGCGCGGACCGCATCGGGGGCCTGCTCCGGTACGGCATCCCCGAGTTCAAGATGGAGAAGTCGCACATCAACCGACGCATCGAGCAGATGCGCGCGGAAGGCACCAAGTTCCGCACCGAGACGGAGATCGGCAAGGACATCGACGCCGCCAAGCTCCGCCGCCGGTACGACGCGGTCGTCATCGCCGCGGGTGCCACCGTCTCGCGCGATCTGCCCGTCCCGGGCCGTGAGCTGAACGGCGTGCACTTCGCCATGGAGTACCTGCCGCTGGCCAACAAGGTGCAGGAGGGCGACCTGACGGTCTCCCCGATCACCGCCGAGGGCAAGCACGTCGTCGTCATCGGCGGCGGCGACACCGGCGCCGACTGCGTCGGCACCGCCCACCGCCAGGGCGCGCTCTCCGTCACCCAGCTGGAGATCATGCCCAGGCCGGGCGAGGACCGGAACGCCAACCAGCCCTGGCCGACGTTCCCCATGCTCTACAAGGTCACCTCCGCACACGAGGAGACCACGTACCTGGCGCAGAAGAGGAAGGGAATCGATCCGGACGAGGGACCCTCCTGCCCGAAGGCGGGCGAGGAGGGACGGGTCTACTCCGTCTCCACCACCCACTTCGAGGGCGATGAGGAGGGCAACGTCCAGGCCCTGCACCTGGTCGAGGTGGAGTTCAAGGACGGCAAGCTGGAGCAGAAGCCCGGCACCGAGCGGAGCATCCCCGCACAGCTGGTCACCCTCGCCATGGGCTTCACCGGCACCGACCAGGCCAACGGCCTGGTCCAGCAGTTCGGCCTGGAGCTCGACGAGCGAGGCAATGTCGCGCGCGACGCGGACTACGCCACCAACGTCGACGGAGTCTTCGTCGCCGGTGACGCGGGCCGCGGCCAGTCCCTCATCGTGTGGGCCATCGCCGAGGGCCGCTCCGCGGCACGCGGGGTGGACCGTTTCCTGACCGGAGCCAGCGCCCTGCCGGCCCCGATCCGCCCGACGGACCGTGCACTGATGGTCTGATCACGGCGCACACAGACGTCCCGCACAACGGCGTGCGGAACTGGCCACGGCGCCTGCCCGTCCCCGACCGGACGATTCGGCAGGCGCCGTGGCGCGTCCGGGGCCGGTCGGACCGGCGCCCCGGTTCAGCCCGTCAGCGCGGACGTCTTGAGCACCACCAGCAGCACCAGCACGGCGAACAGCACCACACCCGCGGCGGCCTGGATCGTCGTACGGCGCTTCGCCGGGGCGTAGGCGTACGCGACGGTGACGATGCCGCCCGTCAGGAGCCCGCCCAAGTGGCCCTGCCACGAGGCGAATCCGGCCGAGATCAGCATCCAGATCAGGAACCCGGCCATGAACCGGTTCACTGCCCGCATGTCGCGGCCCAGCCGCCGGTTGATGACGTAGAACGCCGCCCCGAGACCGAAGATCGCACCCGAGGCGCCCACCGTGCCGGTGAACGGCGCGATCAGATAGACCAGGACCGAACCGCCCAGCGCGGACAGCAGATACAGCGCGAGGTAACGGGCCCGGCCCAGCTGCTCCTCCACGACCCGGCCCAGGTTCCACAGCGCGTACATGTTGAAGAGGATGTGCAGCACCCCGAACGGCAGCGAACCGAAGGACGATCCGCCCGGCGGGAGGTGCAGGAAGGTCCCGGTCAGCAGCCGGTACCACTCGCCGCCCACCACACCGATGACATCGAAGCCGGGGAAGTCCCCGGCCTCGTAGACGTACTGGCCCCCGTCCGGGCCGTTCAGCCCCGCACCGAGCATCGCGAACCGGTCGACGATCCCCGGACGGACCAACTCGCCCAGATACGCGGCGATGTTGAGGCCCATCAGCACATACGTGACGAGCGGCACCGCGGTCCGCGACACCGCACCGCCGAACACCGTGCGCGCCTGCCGGACGGAACGCTGTCCCTCCTTCACGCACTCCACGCAGTGGTGGCCGACAGCGGCCTCACGCATGCAGTCGGGGCAGATGAAGCGTTCGCAGCGGGTACAGCTCACATACGTCTCGTAGGACGGATGGCGATAACAGGTGGTGACCGCGGCCTCCACGGCAGGCTCCTTCACGGGTGAGCGGACACGAGCGGCCGGTGGGGACGGCGGCAGAACAAGATAGCGAACCTCGCCCGGCCGAGTCCTGCCCGGGTGGCCTACGCTCGGGGTGCCGACACAGTCGAGGATCGGAGAAACCGCATGGCCGGCCCGTCCGCCGCCGCAACAGGTCCGGCCATCGGCCTTCGCAGGGTCGAGGAGAGCGCGCCCGCGCTGGTCAGCCTCTACAAGAGCGCCGCGGTCTCGCTGACGAAGCACCGCATGAGCGGCGAGCGTGCCGCGGTCTATCTGGTGCTCGACTACTCCGGCTCGATGCGGGAGTACTACAAGGACGGCAGCGTCCAGGCCCTGGCGGACCGGGTGCTGGGGCTCTCGGCCCATCTGGACGACGACGGCCGCGTACCCCTCATCCTCTTCTCCACGGACATCGACGCCGTCACCGACATAGCCCTGGACAACCACCGCGGCCGGGTCGACGCGATCGTGGCGGGCCTCGGACACATGGGGAAGACCAGCTACCACCTGGCCATGGACGCCGTCATCGACCACTACATCGACAGCGGCTCCACCGCCCCCGCGCTCGTCGTCTTCCAGACCGACGGCGGCCCGATCAGCAAGCACGCGGCGGAACGCTATCTCTGCAAGGCGGCGAGACTGCCGCTGTTCTGGCAGTTCATCGGCTTCGGCAACAAGCGGAGCAACCAGTTCGACTTCCTGCGCAAGCTCGACGAACTGGCCGTACCCGCCAAGCGCCCCATCGACAACGCGGGCTTCTTCCACGCCGGACCCGACCCGCGCGAGGTCCCGGACGCCGAGCTGTACGACCGGCTCGTCGCCGAATTCCCGCAGTGGCTGGCCGCGGCCAGGGCCCAGGGGATCGTCAAGTGACGGCGCGGGTGCTGCGGGCGGCCGACCGTACGGCCACGCCCTGGAAGAACGGCGGGGGAGTCACCCGGGAGATCGCGGCGTACCCCGAGGGCGCGCCGCTGGACGCCTTCGACTGGCGGGTCAGCCTCGCCGATGTGTCCGAGGACGGGCCGTTCTCCTCGTTCCCCGGCGTCGACCGCACCCTGACCGTGGTCGAGGGCGCCGGCATGGACCTCATGGTGGGCGGTGAGCACCACATCGTCGACGAGCCGTACTGGCCGCACGACTTCCCCGGTGACCCGGAGACCGACGGCAGACTGCTCGGCGGCCCGGTCGTGAACGTCAATGTGATGTGCCGCAGGGGCCGGACCAGCGCGGCGGTCGCGGTGGTGCGCGGCACCGTCCGGCTGTCGGCGCCCCCGGGCGGGGCGGCCTTGGCCATCGCGCTGGAGGACGGTGCGGTGCTCGACGGCTCGGACACCGAACTCGACCGCTACGACGCGCTGTTGACGCGGGAGGGAACGCCGGTCGTGCTCCGGACCCAGGGCTGGGCCCTGCTGATCACCCTGTCGGACGGCTGACGGGCCCCGGCGGGTGGCGGGAGCCCGGCCTCTGTGCGGCCGATCGGGTGCGGCCGGGAAAAGCAGACAGAAGATGTCGGGATTCCAGGGTTCCATGGACGCATGACATCGAGTTCCTGGGAAGACTTCCGCTCGGCGGAGCCGGCCTTCGCCGACACCATCCGGACCCGCTTCCAGCAGTACAAGCACCACGTCCTGGCGACCTTGCGCAAGGACGGATCGCCCCGCGTGACCGGCCTGGAAGTGGATTTCCGGCTGGGTGAGCCGTTCCTCGGCATGATGCCGAACTCGCGCAAGGCGCTGGACCTGCTGCGCGATCCGCGGTTCGCGGTGCAGGCGAACCCCGGACCGGACGCCGAGATGGCCGACGGGGACGTCCGGATCTCCGGCCGCGCGGTGGAGGTGACCGACCCCGCCGTGCTGGCCCGCTTCATCGAGGAGGTGAAGCCGCCGGAACCCTTCCACCTCTTCCGGGTGGAGCTGACCGAGGTGGTACGCACCGGGCTCGAAGGCGGCGACACCATGGTCATCCAGGCATGGCGTCCCGGCCACCCGCTGCGCACCTTCCGCAGGGGCAACGACGACGGCTCACTGAGCGAGGTCTTCTGACGCGGCCGGCCACTCGGCCAGCACCCGCGCCCGGCACGCCCCCGGCGTCCCCCACGCATCGCGCAGGGGGCGTGCCTTGCGCAGCCACAGCGACAGATCCAGCTCCTGCGTGTAACCCACCGCCCCGTGCAGCTGCAGCGCGGTCCGCGCCGCCGCGTACCCCGCCTCGCCCGCCGCCACCTTGGCCGCCGCCACCGCTGCCCCGGCGTCCGGCGCGTCCCCGGCGAGCGCGAGCGCCGCCCCGTACAGCAGCGGACGGGCGAACTCCAGCCCGATCAGGGTGTCCGCCAGCCGGTGCTTGACCGCCTGGAAGGACCCGATGGCCGAACCGAACTGGGTGCGCTGCTTCACGTAGGCGACCGTGGTCCGCAGCAGCGCCTCGCCCGTGCCGAGCGCCTGGGCGGCTGTCACGAACGCCGCCCACCGGGCGGCCCGCACCGCCGCCCCGCTCACCCGGGCCCCCGACGCGAGCAGCTCCCCGCCCGGCCCGGGGCGCAGCAGCCGACGGGCCGGGTCGGACGACACACTCCGCTCCCCGGGACCCGGCGCGAGCCGCAACTCGTCGCCGGTCACCGTGAACACGGCGTCCACGGCGTCCGCGTCCAGCACGTACGGCCCGTACTCCGCGACCCGCAGCGTCGCCGATGCCGCGCCGGACGCCAGCCGGGGCAGCCACTCCTTGGCCGCCGGGCCGCCCACGTCCGCCAGGAGCATCGCGGCCGCGACCGTCTCCACCACCGGCCCCGGCACCGCATGGCGCCCCAACTCGGTGAAGGCGACCGCGAGTTCGACCGGCAGTGGGCCGACGCCCTCGTAGGCCTCCGGTACCGCGAGGGCGAAGACTCCCGCTCCCGCCAGCCGCGCCCACAGGTCCCTGCCCGGTCCGTGGTTCCCGGCGGCCCAGGCCCGTACCACCGAAGGCGTGTCCGCGGCGGTCAGCATCGCGTCCAGCGAGCGGGCGAACTCCCGCTGCTCGTCGTCGAGGAGGAAACGCATCAGCGCCGTCCCTTCGGCAGGCCGAGCAGCCGCTCGGCGATGATGTCGCGCTGGATCTCGTTCGTGCCGGCGTAGATGGGGCCCGCGAGGGAGAAGACGTAGCCCTCGGCCCACTCGGATTCGGCGAGTTCCGCGTCCGGGCCCAGCAGATCGAGCGCGGTCTCGTGCAGCGCGATGTCGTACTCGGACCAGAACACCTTGTTCAGGCTGGACTCCGCGCCGATGGACCCCCCGGCGGCGAAGCGGGACGCGTTGGCGCCGGTGAAGAGCTGATACGCGCGCGCCCCGATCACCGCGTCCGCCACCCGGTCCCGCATCGCCGTGTCCGACGGGTCGCCCTGGGCGCGCCAGAGCGCGGCCAGCCGGTCGGCCGCGGCCAGGAAGCGGCCGGGGGAGCGGAGCGTCAGCCCCCGCTCGTTGCCCGTTGTCGACATGGCGATACGCCAGCCCTGTCCGGGCTCCCCGATGACGTCCTCGTCCGGTACGAACACCTCGTCCAGGAACAGCTCGGCGAAGGCCGGTTTCCCGTCGATCCGCCCGATGGGCCGGACCGAAACCCCCGGCGCCGACAGGTCGAACATCAGATACGTCAGCCCGTGATGCGGCTTCGCCGCCCCGGGGTCCGTACGGAAGATGCCGAACGCCCGGTCCGCGAAGGCGGCCCGGGAGGACCAGGTCTTCTGCCCCGAGAGCAGCCAGCCGCCGTCCGTGCGCACCGCCCGCGAACGCAGCGACGCCAGGTCCGAGCCCGACTCCGGCTCGGACCACGCCTGCGCCCAGATCACCTCACCGCTCGCCATCGGCGGCAGGACCCGGGCCCGCTGCTCGTCCGTGCCGTGGTCGAAGAGTGTCGGGGCGAGGAGGTTGATGCCGTTCTGCGAGACCCGGCCGGGGCCGCCCGCCGCGTAGTACTCCTCCTCGAAGATCAGCCACCCGAAGATGTCGACGCCCCGGCCGCCGTACCCGGCCGGCCAGGAGACGACCGACCAGCGGTCCGCGTACAGCCTCGCCTCCCACTCCCGGTGCGCCGCGAAGCCCTCGGCGGTCTCCAGCGAAGGCAGCGGCCCGGCGGGCACGTTGGCCCGCAGCCACCGGCGCGCCTCGGCCCGGAACGCCGCCTCCTCGGTCGTGCACGACAGATCCATCAGCCGTCCGCCCTCTTCTTCATCGTGGCGATGTCCATGCCGCCGAGCGGGTCCGCTGCGGTCTCCGCGTTGTGCGCATGGGCGAGGTGGTGCAGTCCGAAGACGGAGTCCATCCCGGTGTGCATTCCCTGGAGGTCCTCGGCCTGATTGACCGCGCGCTTGGTGAGGGCCAGCCCGAGGCGCGGCATCGCGGCGATCCGCAGCGCCAACTCGTCCGTGGCGCCGGTGAGTTCTCCCCGTTCCACCACCTTGTTCACCATGCCGACCTCGTACGCCCGGCGGGCGCTCATCCGCTCGCCGGTGTACAGGAACTCCTTCGCGATCCGGGGCGGCATCACCCACGGGTGTGCGAAGTACTCGACGCCGGGGATGCCCATCCGCACCACCGGATCGGCGAAGAAGGCGTCCTCGCTCGCCACGATCAGGTCGCAGACCCAGGCGAGCATCAGCCCACCGGCCACGCACGCGCCCTGGACGGAGGCGATGACCGGCTTGGGCAGCTCGCGCCACCGCCTGCACATGCCCAGGTAGACCTCCGACTCGCGGGCGAAGCGGCTCTCCGCGCCGGTCTTGTCGGAGTGGTCCCACCACAGGCCGGCCCGGCGCTCGAAGGGCAGATGCGCGTCGCGCTCGGGCGTGCCGATGTCATGGCCCGCCGAGAAGTGCTCCCCGGCCCCCGCCAGCACGGCCACTTTGACCTCGGAGTCCTCGGCGGCGCGGTAGAACGCGTCGTCCAGGGCATAGGTCATGGCCGAGTTCTGGGCGTTGCGGTAGCGCGGGCGGTTCAGCGTGATGTACGCGACCGGGCCGCGGCGCTCGTAGAGCACCGGGCCTTTCCGGTGGCTGTCGGCAGCTGCGTCGTGGCCGGAGGTGTCATGGGCAGAGGGCATCGGCTCATCCTTCCCTAACAAGTGTTTGGTAGGTTAACGTACGGGCACGAGCACCGTCGAGGATCCGCGGGCCGGGACCGAGGAGGCACAGGCGTGAGCGCACCCCAGTACGTATCCGGACACGGGCTGCTGGCCGGCCGCACCGCCGTCGTCACCGCGGCCGCGGGCGCCGGCATCGGCGGCGCCACCGCCCGCAGATTCCTGGAGGAGGGCGCCCGCATCGTCATCGGCGACGCGCACGCCCGCCGGCTGAAGGAGACCGAGCAGGCGTTCGCCGAGGAGTTCGGCGCGGACCGGGTCGCCGCACTGCCCTGCGACGTCACCGACGAGACCCAGGTCCGGGCACTGTTCGCACTGGCCGAACGGACCCACGACGGCCTCGACATCGTCGTCAACAACGCCGGACTCGGCGGCACCGCCGAACTCACCGAGATGACCGACGAACAGTGGACCAAGGTCCTCGACACCACCCTGAACGGCACCTTCCGCTGCACCCGGGCCGCCCTGCGCTCGCTGCGGGCGCAGGGCCGCGGCGGCATCGTCGTCAACAACGCCTCCGTCGTCGGCTGGCGCGCCCAGAGCGGCCAGGCCCACTACGCCGCCGCGAAGGCGGGCGTCATGGCGCTCACCCGGTGCGCCGCGATCGAGGCCGCCGAGTACGGCGTACGCGTCAACGCCGTCGCGCCCAGCCTCGCCATGCACCCGCACCTGGTGAAGGTCACCTCCGCCGAACTCCTCGACGAACTGACCGCGAAGGAGGCCTTCGGCCGGTACGCCGAGCCGTGGGAGGTCGCCAACGTCATCGTCTTCCTCGCCAGCGACTACTCCTCGTACCTGACCGGCGAGGTCGTCTCCGTCAGCAGTCAGCGTGCCTGACCGTGCCACGGCCCGGGACACCTTCGAAGGCGCCTGCCGGGCGGAGAATGGTCGGGTGCCTACCAAGAAGAAGCCCCAGGTGACCCCCTCGCCCGAGCGGCGCCGCGAACTGCTCGCGACCGCGGCCGAGGTCTTCGCCGCCCAGGGATACAACGCCACCACCGTCCGCAAGATCGCGGACGCGGCCGGGATGCTCGCGGGCAGCCTCTACTACCACTTCGATTCCAAGGAATCGATGATCGACGAGATCCTCTCGACCTTCCTCACCGAGCTCTGGGAGGGGTACGACGCGGTGCTCGCCGCCGGACTGGCTCCCAGACAGACCATCGAGGCGCTCGTCACCGAGTCCTTCCGGGAGATCGACCGGCACCGTGCCGCGGTCGCCATCTACCAGAAGGAGTCCAGGCACCTGGCCGCCCAGCCGCGCTTCCAGTACCTCGCCGACTCCCAGCAGAAGTTCGAGAAGGCCTGGCTCGGCACCCTGGAACGCGGCGTCGCCGACCACAGCTTCCGCGCCGACCTCGATATCCGCCTCACCTACCGCTTCGTCCGCGACACCGTCTGGGTCGCGGCGTCCTGGTACCGGCCGGGCGGACTGCACAGCCCCGAGGAGATCGCCCGCCAGTACCTCTCGATGGTCCTGGACGGCATCGCCCTCGACACCTGACCCCACCCGCGCTCACCAAGGAGCAGCAGTCATGGCCGAGGCCTACATAGTCGAAGCGGTACGCACTCCGGTCGGCCGGCGCGGAGGAGGCCTTGGCGCGGTCCACCCCGCCGACCTCGGCGCCCATGTCCTCAAGGCCCTCGTCGAACGGACCGGGATCGATCCGGCGGCCGTCGAGGACGTGGTCTTCGGCTGCCTCGACACCGTCGGACCGCAGGCCGGCGACATCGCCCGCACCTGCTGGCTGGCGGCCGGACTGCCCGAGGAGGTCCCCGGCGTGACCGTCGACCGCCAGTGCGGCTCCTCCCAGCAGGCCCTGCACTTCGCCGCCCAGGGCGTCCTCTCCGGCACCCAGGACCTGGTCGTCGCGGGCGGCACCCAGAGCATGACGCAGATCCCCATCGCCTTCGCCTCCCGCCAGGCCGCCGTACCCCTCGGGCTGACGGACGGCCCGTACGCGGGCAGCGCGGGCTGGCGCGCCCGGTACGGCGACGCACCGGTCAACCAGTTCCACGGCGCCCAGCTGATCGCCGAGAAATGGGGCATCAGCCGCCAGGACATGGAGGAGTTCGCGCTCCGCTCGCACCGGCGCGCGATCCGCGCCATCGACGAGGGCCGCTTCGCCCGCGAGACCGTCGCCCTCGCGGGCGTCACCACCGACGAGGGGCCGCGCCGCGACACCACCCTGGAGAAGATGGCGGGGCTCAAGCCGGTCCTGGACGGCGGCACGATCACCGCCGCGTGCTCCTCGCAGATCTCCGACGGTGCCGCCGCCGTGCTCATCGCCTCCGAGCGGGCCGTGGCCGAGCACGGCCTCACCCCGCGCGCCCGTGTCCACCATCTCTCGGTACGCGGCGAGGACCCGATCCGCATGCTGTCGGCACCGATCCCGGCCACCGCGTACGCGCTCAAGAAAGCCGGAATGACCATCGACGACATGGACCTGGTCGAGATCAACGAGGCATTCGCCCCCGTCGTGCTGGCCTGGCTGAAAGAGACCGGGGCCGATCCCGACCGGGTCAACGTCAACGGCGGCGGGATCGCCCTCGGTCACCCGCTCGGCGCAACGGGAGCGAAATTGATGACGACCCTGCTGCACGAACTGGAGCGCACCGGCGGCCGTTACGGACTCCAGACCATGTGCGAGGGCGGCGGTCAGGCGAACGTGACGATCATCGAACGGCTCTGACCGCGGATCCGGCCCGGGGCGGTCGCCGAGCCGCTCCGACACCGGTTTCGACAACGATTCCGGCGGCGTTCGAGACCGCTCCCGGCCAGATACCGCAAGGGCCCGACAGGAATCCACCGACCGGCGGCGCGGCGTGTTCCCACCGCGGGCCGACGGAACGTGCTACGGTTGCCGAGTTGCAGTTTTGGTACCCATGAACTTTATGTGCGCCTGACGGGAATGCTTCCTCAGGCGCATTATTGTTTTCCGGCTTTCTCCGGATGGGGCTCAATGCGGCGACTTGAAATTCGTAAAGTGCGGATTTCCGGCACTGCACCTCTTTTAGGAGAATGACATGGCTACTGGAACCGTGAAGTGGTTCAACTCGGAAAAGGGCTTCGGCTTCATCGAGCAGGACGGCGGCGGCGCCGACGTCTTCGCCCACTACTCCAACATCGCCACCTCGGGCTTCCGTGAGCTCCAGGAGGGCCAGAAGGTCTCCTTCGACGTCACGCAGGGCCAGAAGGGCCCGCAGGCGGAGAACATCGTCCCGGCCTAATTGCCGGACGCGTACCTCGCAGCCGGGGCCCGCACCGTGAAGGTGCGGGTCCCGGTTTGTGCTGTCCCCGGGACATGGCGAACAAGCGCGCTCGTCCACAGCGCTCCCCGGTAGTCCCGCGCAGTCCCGCGCAGTCCCATGCAGTCCCACGCAGTTCTCAGGAATCCCCAGGACTCCTCAGGAATCCCCCCAGGAGGGCAATTCCGTATGACCCGCTCCGAACGCCAGGACCGACCCGCCCGCAACCGCCCGTCGAGGGGGCGCGGCACGGCCCCGGCAAAGGCAACCGCTAAGGGTTCCGGCAAGGGATCCGGCAAGGCGTCGCCCCGTCGCAGGGCCACGCCGCCGCAGGGCGAATTCGCCCTGCCGGAAACCATGACCCCCGCACTGCCCGCCGTAGAGGCGTTCGCCGAGCTGGACATGCCCGCAGCCCTGCTGAAGACCCTTGCCGCGCAGGGCGTCACCGATCCGTTCCCGATCCAGGGCGCCACCCTGCCGAACTCGCTCGCCGGCCGGGACATCCTCGGCCGCGGCCGCACCGGCTCCGGCAAGACCCTCGCCTTCGGCCTCGCCCTGCTGGCCCGCACCGCCGGACGGCGCGCCGAGCCGCGCGCTCCGCTCGCACTCGTCCTGGTGCCGACCCGCGAGCTCGCCCAGCAGGTCACCGACGCGCTGACGCCGTACGCGACATCCGTGAACCTGCGTCTGGCCACCGTCGTCGGTGGCATGTCGATCTCCAAGCAGTCCGGCACGCTGCGCCGTGGCGCCGAGGTGCTCGTCGCCACGCCCGGACGGCTGAAGGACCTCATCGAGCGCGGCGACTGCCGCCTCGACCAGGTCGCCATCACCGTCCTCGACGAGGCCGACCAGATGGCCGACATGGGCTTCATGCCGCAGGTCGTCGCCCTGCTCAAGCAGGTCGAGCCGGACGGTCAGCGGATGCTGTTCTCCGCGACGCTCGACAAGAACATCGACCGGCTGGTCAAGATGTTCCTGACCGACCCCGTCGTGCACTCCGTCGACCCGTCCGCGGGCGCGGTCACCACGATGGAGCACCATGTGCTGCACGTGGCCGACGAGACCGACAAGAAGGCCGTCGCCACCAGGATCGCTGCCCGCGACGGCCGGGTGATCATGTTCGTGGACACCAAGCGCGCCGCCGACCGGTTCGCCAAGCGGCTGCTAGCCAGCGGCGTACGGGCCGCCGCCCTGCACGGCGGGCGTTCGCAGCCGCAGCGCAACCGGACCCTGGACCAGTTCAAGAACGGCCAGGTCACCGCGCTCGTGGCGACCAACGTGGCGGCCCGCGGCATCCATGTCGACGACCTCGACCTGGTCGTGAACGTGGACCCGCCGACCGACCACAAGGACTACCTCCACCGCGGCGGGCGCACCGCGCGCGCCGGGGAGTCCGGCAGCGTCGTCACCCTGGTGCTGCCCGAGGAGAAACGGGACATGACCCGGCTGATGGCCGACGCGGGCATCGCCCCGACGACCACCCGGATCAAGTCCAGCGACGAGGAGCTCACCCGGATCACCGGGGCCCGCGAGCCGTCCGGTGTCGCGATCGTCATCGAGGTCCCGCAGCC
>NZ_JBEXPH010000151.1:0-20439 GCF_040611955.1 Streptomyces sp. NPDC006510
GGCGGGCCGGGGTCTGCCTCGACGGGGACAGTGTGCGCCTGGTCCCGCTGCCCCTGCTGTCGGACGGTGCCGCGGTCTCGGTGTCGGTCCCCGCGGCGGTGGCGCCGTGATCGCCGCCGGCCGTTCCGCCTCGCCGACCTTCACCCTGCTGCGGCTCACGCGCAACCGGCCGCGGCCGCCCGCCGGTGAGCGCTGCGAGATGTGCGCGGAGCCGATCGGCGAGAGCCACCCCCATGTGGTGAACCTCGACAGCCGCGCCCTGATGTGCGGCTGCCGGGCCTGCTATCTGCTGTTCACCGACGAGAACGCGGAGCTGCGCTACCGGGCGGTCCCCGAGCGCTATCTGCACTTCGCCCGGCTGACCGTGGACGGGCGCGCCTGGGACGAGTTGCAGATTCCCGTGGGGCTCGCCTTCCTGTTCCGCAACTCCGTCCAGGACCGGATGGTCGCGTTCTACCCCGGGCCCGCCGGGGCCACCGAGTCGGAACTGCCGCTGGACGCCTGGGCGGCCGTCGTCGAGTCGAGCCCGGAGCTCGCCGTGCTGCGTCCGGACGTGGAGGCGCTGCTGATCCGGCGTACGGCGGAGGGCGATGGTTCGTGCCATCTGGTGCCGATCGACGCCTGTTACGAGCTGGTGGGGCAACTGCGCTCGCTGTGGCGCGGGTTCGACGGCGGCCCCGAGGCCCGTGCCGCGGTGGACGGCTTCTTCGCGCGGGTGGCGGACCGCAGCCGGCCCGCCACCAGGATCGGGGCGCCGTGAACGACTTCGTGTTCTCCGTGCTCGACGTCGTCGCCGAGCCGTACGCGGCCGCTCCGCAGCTGACCGCGCGACTGCGGATCGAGGAGCGGACGGGTCGGCGGATCCACGCCATCGCGCTGCACTGCCAGGTCCGCATCGAGCCGCAGCGGCGCCATTACGACGAGGCCGAACAGAGCGGTCTGATGGCGCTGTTCGGCGGCCGGGACCGCTGGACGGACACCCTGAAGCCGTTCCAGTGGATGAGCTGCGACACCACCGTGCAGGGTTTCAGCGGTGCGACCGAGGTCGATCTCGCCCTGCCCTGCACGTACGACTTCGACGTGATCGGTTCCCGCTACCTGCATGCCCTCGGTGAGGGGGCAGTGCCCCTCGCCCTGATGTTCTCCGGCACGGTCTTCACCCGCGGCAGCAAGGGCTTCGGGGTCGAGCAGGTGCCATGGGACTGCGAGGCCCGGCACCCGATGCCGGTCGAGGTGTGGCGACGCATGGTGGCGGCGCACTACCCGAACACCGGGTGGATCCGGCTGGACCACGAGGTGCTGGCGCGCTTCGCGGACTTCCGGGCCCGGCGCGGGCTGATCAGCTGGGACGAGACGGTCCAGACCCTCCTGGCCGAGCACGACGAGGTGGTCCTGTGAGCCTTGACCAGGTGCGTTCGATCGCCGACGCCGTCCTGTACGAGGGGTACCTCCTGTACCCGTACCGGGCGAGCTCGCACAAGAACCGGTCGCGCTGGCAGTTCGGGGTCCTCGGTCCGCCGCACGCCACGGCGGCGAGTTTTGGCGAGGAGCCGGGGATGGAGATGCAGTGCCTCCTGGCACCGCACGACGGGCCGGCGGCCGTCACCGTGCATCTGCGCTTCCTCCAGCTCCAGGTCCGCGAGGTGCGGAGCACGGGCGAGGACGGGGTGGACGTACCGGTCGAGCAGCTCACCGTCGACGGGGTGTCGGTGATGTCCTGGGACGAGGCCGTCGAGCGTGAAGTCGTTCTCACCGCCCTGCCGTTGGGGGAGGCGGCGGACGCCGTCCACGAGGTCCCGGGCGGCGAGGACACCGAGCCGGTGACCGACGCGCGGGGCGTGGTGGTGGGCCGGATCGTGCGACGGCGGCTGCCGTTGGCGGTCCGGGTCCGCACGCGGGCCGTCGTCGACGACGGATACGTGCGCCTCTCCGTGGCGGTGCGCAACGAGCATCCGGAGCCCGCGGCCACCAAGGACGCCGCGATCCGGTCCTCGCTGATCGGCGCGCATCTGCTGCTGCGGGCGCACGACGCCGAGTTCGTCTCGCTGCTGGAACCGCCCGCCGGGGCGGCAGCGGCCGCCGGCCGTTGCCGGCAGCGCAGGTGCTGGCCCGTACTGGCCGGACCGAAGGGGACTACGGACACCCTGCTCGGTGCGCCGATCATCCTGTACGACTACCCGGAGGTCGCCGAGCAGAGCCCCGGCGCCCTGTTCGACTCGACCGAGATCGACGAGATCCTGACCCTCCGCGTGATGACCATGACGGAGGAGGAGAAGGCGGAGGCCAGGGCCACCGACCCCCGGGCCCGGGAGATCATCGACCGGTGCGACGGCATGTCGCCCGCCGACCTCCAGCAGCTGCACGGTCTGCTGCGCGACCCGCACCCGCCGCGGCCCGCGGCTCCCGTGGGCCCGGCGGCCGACGTCCGGGATGTGGAGCCCACAGCCTTCGACACCGCGGGCGCCCCCTGGTGGGACCCGGCGGCCGACGCCTCGGTACGGCCCGGGAGCGACGCGGTCGTGATCGACGGGGTCCGGGTGGCCAGTGGCAGCCTGGTCCGCGTCCAGCCCTCCCGGCGGGCAGACGCGCAGGATCTGTTCTTCGCCGGCCAGGTGGCCCGGGTGACCGCGGTTCTCTCGGACGTGGACGGTGGTACGCACATCGCCCTGGTCCTCGTCGACGACCCCGCGTCGGACCTGCACGACTGGTACGGCCGCTACTTCTACTTCGCGCCCGACGAGCTGACACCCCTGAGCGTCGAGGAGACGACGCAGCACCGAGAGGAGAACCGATCATGAAGACCCTGGGCATCATCACCGCCGGAGCGGCCGTGGCCGTGGCGGTCGTCGCTGTGACGGTCGGGATCAAGTCGATCCCCGACATCCGCCGCTACCTGCGCATCCGTTCGATGTGAATCCCGATCCGAGTGAAGTGAGCAGGGAGCACCCCATGGCGGACACACCGGAGAAGAACAGCAGCGTCGAGGAGGAGCCACAGGAGGAACGGGGCCCGAAGGGGGCCCGCGGCACCGGCTCGGACCGGCCGTCGGGCGGCCCGGCCGACCGACGCTCCGGCACCTCCGTACAGCCGGAGCGAACTCAGGGTCCGGAGTCGCCCGCCTTCCAGTCCGGGGGGCGGCTGAGCCGAGGATGACGAGGGAACCCGACACGGCCGCCCGGGTGCTGGTCGCGGGCATCGGCAATCTGTTTCTCGGCGACGACGGTTTCGGCCCGGAGGTCGTGCGCCGGCTGGCCCGCGACGGCGGGATGCCCCCGCAGGTGCGGGTGGTGGACTACGGCATCCGCGGCATGCATCTCGCGTACGACCTGCTCGACGGGTACGACGCGCTGGTTCTGGTCGACGCGTACCCGGGGGGCGGCGCCCCCGGGGAGGTGACGGTGCTCCGCATCGGTGTGGAGGACCTCGGTTCGGGTGAATTCGACGCCCACGGGATGAATCCGGTTGCTGTCCTGGCAAATCTGGATCAACTGGGCGGTACGCTTCCGCTCACCTACCTCGTCGGCTGCACACCCGCCGGAGTCGAGGAGGGCATCGGGCTCAGTGGAGCCGTCGACAGCGTGGTGCCCGAGGCGATGCAGGCAGTGCACACCCTGGTCCGGCAGCTCGTGCCGGCCGTATCGACCGCGTCCGTGAACAGCACCGAACCCCGGAGATCCTGATCATGTGCCTAGGCATTCCTGGCCGCGTCGTGGAGATCGTGGACGGGTATGCGGGCCAGCTGGCACTGGTGGACGTGGAGGGCGCCAGGCGCCGCGTCAACATCGGCATGCTCGACGAGGCGCCCGGTCGCGACGACTGGGTGCTTCTCCATATGGGCTTCGCCGTCGAGCTCATCGACCGGGCGAAGGCCCGGGAGGCCCTGTCGGGACTGGAGATGATGGGCCGCGGCCGGGAGCAGCGGATCCGGCGCAGATTCGAGGTGCGTGGCGTCGTGCAGGGCGTGGGATTCCGGCCCTTCGTCTATGCCACCGCCTCGGAGCTGCTGCTCACGGGCTCGGTGACGAACACCGGCGACGGGGTGCTCGCCGAGGTCGAGGGAACGGCCGGGGCCGTGGAGGAGTTCGGCCGCCGTCTGAGCACCGACGCCCCACCGCTCGCGGTCGTCGAGGACGTGCGTACGAGCGAACAGCCGACGCGCGGCGGTACGGGCTTCACCATCGAGCGGTCCAGCGCGTCCGGCCGGGCCAGGACGCTGGTCTCGCCCGACATCGCCACCTGCCGGGACTGCCTGGAGGAACTGGGCGATCCGTCGAACCGGCGCTACCGCCACCCGTTCATCACGTGCACGCACTGTGGCCCCCGGTTCACGATCGTCACCGGCCTTCCGTACGACCGGGCCGCCACCACGATGGCGGACTTCGAGATGTGCGGCGCCTGCCGGGCGGAGTACGAGGACCCGCGCGACCGGCGCTTCCACGCCCAGCCGATCGCCTGTCCCGACTGCGGACCACGGCTCGAACTCGTCGGCAAGGAGGGCGTGGTCCCGTCGCACGACGCGGACGCGCTGCGGACCGCGCGGAAGCTTCTCGCCGAGGGCGGGATCATCGCGGTCAAGGGCCTCGGCGGCTACCACCTGGTGTGTGACGCCCGCGACGACGCCGCCGTGGCGGAGCTGCGCCGGCGCAAGCAGCGCGGCGGCAAACCGTTCGCGGTGATGGTGCCGGGTCTCGACGTCGCGCGTGAGCTGGTGACTCTCACGGCGGACGAGGAGGAGCTCCTGAGCGGTGGGCGCCGGCCGATCGTCCTCCTCCCCCGTCACGCTGCCCGGCCCGGGGCGGGGGTGTCCGACGCCGTGGCGCCCGGCAGCCCGCACCTCGGACTGCTGCTGCCGTACACCCCGTTGCACGTCCTGCTCTTCGGGATCGGTGACGACCGGCCGGGCCCTGACGCGCTCGTGATGACATCGGCCAATCTGTCGGGCGAGCCGATCGTCACGGACGACGGCGCCGCGCTGGCCGTTCTGGCACCACTGGTCGATGCCTGGCTACGGCACGACCGGCGCATCCATGTGCCGTGCGACGACTCGGTCAGCCGCTGGGCCGCCGGTGCCGAGCTGCCGCTGCGCCGCTCGCGCGGATACGCCCCGCTGCCGCTCGCGCTGCCCTTCGACGTGCCCCCGACGCTCGCCGTGGGCGCCGACCTGAAGAACACCTGTGCGCTGGCCGAGGGCCGCTACGCCTGGCTGAGCCAGCACATCGGCGACATGGACGACCTGTCCACGGTCGACGCTCTGACGCGGACCGAGAAGCATCTGGAGGACCTCACCGGGGTGGCGCCCACCCGGCTGGTGGCCGACCACCACCCCGGCTACCACTCCGGCGACTGGGCTCGCGCCCATGCGGCCGGGCGGACGGTCCGCACCGTGCAGCACCACCACGCGCACATCGCGTCCGTGATGGCGGAGCACGGTCTGGGCGCGGACGAGCGCGTGATCGGCATCGCCTTCGACGGCACCGGCCACGGCGCCGACGGGGCGGCCTGGGGCGGCGAGGTCCTGGTGGCGGGCTACGCGTCGTTCAGCAGGGCCGCGCACCTGGGTTATGTACCGCTGGCCGGGGGCGACGCGAGTGTGCTGCGGCCGTACCGGATGGCCCTCGCACATCTGCACGCGGCCGGCATCCCCTGGGACGACGACATGCCCGCGGTCCGTGCCTGCCCGCCCGCCGAACGCGACGTGCTGGCCCATCAGTTCGCAACCGGATTCGGCTGCGTGCCCACGTCGGGCATGGGCCGGCTCTTCGACGCGGTCGCGTCCCTGGCCGGCGTCCGGCACGTGGTGGCGTACGAGGCGGAGGCGGCCATGGAACTGGAAGGGCTGGCCCGTACCGCGGCAGCCGGCCCCGCGGCACCGGAGGGCGGCTACCGCTTCGACATCCGGCCCGGGCAGAGGGAGGAACCCGCCGTCGCGGATCCGGGCCCGGTCGTCCGGGCCGTGGTGTCCGACGTACGGGACGGCGTTCCGGCCGGGCTGATCGCCGTGCGATTCCACGCCGCCGTCGCCGCTCTGGCCGCCCACCTCGCGGACCTCTGCCGTACGCGCACCGGTCTCGGCACCGTGGCGCTGGGCGGCGGCGTCTTCCAGAACGCCGTACTGCTCGAAGCAACGCAACGCGGCCTGACCGAGCGAGGCTTCACCGTCCTGCGGCCGCGCCTGCTGCCCCCGAACGACGGCGGGATCGCCCTCGGCCAGCTCATGATCGCCGCATCGTGCTGACGCTGCCGCACGACCGTACCGCCGTACCTCAACAGGGATCCACAGAGGAGAGGGACCATGTGTCTGGCTGTTCCGGGGCGTGTCCTCAGTACCGCCGAAGTCGACGGCACCGTGATGGCCGAGGTCGATTTCGGCGGGGTGCGCAAGGAGGTGTGCCTCCAGTACGTCCCCGATGTGACCGTCGGTGAATACGTCATCGTGCACGTCGGGTTCGCCATCCAGCGCCTCGACGAACGGTCGGCCCTGGACACCCTTGCCGACTTCGAGCGGCTCGGCATCCTGGCCGAGGAGTTCGGAGACGGCTTCGAACGCGCAGCCCAACAGGGAGCCTCTCCCGAAGGAGTCGGCCGGTGAAGTACCTGGACGAGTTCAGTGACCCCGAGGTCGCGAAGAAGCTGATCGACCGGATCCACGCGGCCACCACGCAGAAGTGGGCGCTGATGGAGGTCTGCGGCGGGCAGACCCACTCGATCATCCGGCACGGCATCGACCAACTGCTGCCGGACGGTGTGGAGATGATCCACGGACCGGGATGTCCCGTCTGCGTCACCCCGCTGGAGACCATCGACCGGGCGCTGGCGATCGCCGCCCGCCCCGGCGTCATCTTCTGCTCGTTCGGCGACATGCTGCGCGTGCCCGGCAGCAGCCAGGATTTGTTCTCCGTCAAGAGCGCCGGCGGCGACGTACGCGTGGTGTACTCGCCCCTCGACGCGCTGAAGCTCGCCCGGGAGAACCCTGACCGCGAAGTCGTCTTCTTCGGGATCGGGTTCGAGACCACCGCCCCCGCGAACGCCATGACGGTGTACCAGGCCCAGCGGCTCGGGGTGCGGAACTTCTCCCTGTTGGTGTCCCATGTGCTGGTGCCGCCCGCGATCGCCGCGATCATGGAGTCCTCGACGTGCCGGGTGCAGGCGTTCCTCGCCGCGGGCCACGTGTGCAGTGTGATGGGGACGGCCGAGTACCCGCCGCTGGCCCGGAAGTACAAGGTGCCGATCGTGGTCACCGGCTTCGAGCCGCTGGACATCCTCGAAGGGGTCCGCCGGAGCGTCGTCCAGCTGGAGGCGGGCCGGCACGAGGTGGAGAACGCCTACCCCAGGGCCGTACGCGAGGAGGGCAATGTGCCCGCCATGGAGATGCTCGCCGATGTCTTCGAGGTGACCGACCGGACCTGGCGCGGCATCGGGGCGATTCCCCGCAGCGGCTGGCGGCTCTCCGAGAAGTACCGGGCGTTCGACGCGGAGCAGCGGTTCGATGTGACGGACATCCACACCGCCGAGTCGTCGCTCTGCCGCTCGGGCGAGGTCCTCCAGGGCCTGATCAAGCCGCACCTGTGCGAGGCGTTCGGCAAGGAGTGCACGCCGAGGAACCCGCTCGGCGCGACCATGGTGTCGTCCGAAGGCGCGTGCGCCGCGTACTACACCCACCGCCGCCTGGAACTGGTCGATGCGAAGTGACTGACGCGATGCAGGACGTGACCGCCATGGTGAACGATGTGCCCGACCTCGACCTCGAGGGGTGGACCTGCCCGGTACCGCTGCGGGACATCCCGTCCGTCGTCATGGGCCACGGGGGCGGCGGTGCGATGTCCGGTGAGCTGATCGAGCACCTGTTCCTGCCCGCGTACGGTGCCGCGGCCGCCGCCGACCTCGGCGACTCGGCCGTCCTGACGGTCGGCTCCGGCACCCGCCTCGCCTTCTCCACGGACTCGTTCGTGGTGAAGCCGATGTTCTTCCCCGGCGGGTCGATCGGTGACCTGGCGGTGAACGGCACGGCCAACGACCTGGCCATGTCGGGTGCGACGCCCCTGTTCCTGTCCACCGCCTTCATCCTCGCCGAGGGCACCGCGCTGAGCGAGCTCGGCCGGATCGCGCAGGCCGTGGGCCGGGCCGCCGAGGACGCCGGCGTACGCCTGGTCACCGGGGACACCAAGGTCGTGGAGCACGGCAGTGGCGACGGTGTCTACCTCAACACCTCGGGCATCGGCGTGATCCCTCCAGGTGTCGACATCCACGCGCGCCGGGCGCTCCCCGGCGACGCCGTGCTCGTCAGCGGCGACATCGGCGTGCACGGTGTGGCCGTGATGAGCTGCCGGGAGGGCCTCGAATTCGGTACGACGGTGGAGAGCGACACCGCCGCGCTGCACGGACTGGTCGCCGCCATGCTCGCCACCGGTACCGATCTCCATGTGCTCCGGGACCCCACGCGCGGGGGCGTCTCGGCTTCGCTGAACGAGATCGCCCGTGCCTCGGACGTGGGCATCGAACTGGTCGAGCGGCTGCTTCCCGTACCGCCCACGGTGTGCGACGCGTGCAGCCTGCTCGGGCTCGACCCGCTCCAAGTGGCCAACGAGGGCAAGCTGATCGCGATCGTCCCGGCCGAGGACGCGGACCGGGTGCTGGCCGCCATGCGGGCCCATCCCCTGGGCCGGTCCGCCTGCCGGATCGGCAGCTGCGTTCCCGATCACGCCGGGATGGTCGTGGCGAAAACGGGGCTGGGCGGGAGCCGGGTGATCGGGCTGCCGATCGGCGAACAACTACCGAGGATCTGCTGAGTGAGTGCCGAGGGCGCCCTGCTGTTCGCGCGATACGCCTACCCGCCCAATGAGCTCGGCTACTGCGGCCCCGCCGACGCGGCGGCCCTCCTGCGCCGTGACGCGACCGCCGACATCGAGCGGCGCGCCCGGCAGTTCGAGGGGGCCTGGTGCTATCTCCAGTTCCTCGCCGAGACGGCCGGGCTGGCGGACCCGCTCGACGTGCGGGTGGTCGAGGCGTACTGGATCGGCAACGAACTGCTGGACCGGGCCGATCCCGCCGCTCTGGTGGAGCGCATGACCGACCGGTTCCGGGGGCAGTTCGGCGGCACCTGGCGCGACGCCGGGCAACGTGCCCTGGCCCATCACAGTTTCCAGGTGTTCGAGGTGTATCCGTGGGCCCCGATGCTGCGGCCGACGGGCCATCCGACCGCCCTGTCCGTGCTCGACCAGTGCCGCGTCCGTACGGGAGTGGTCGTGGCCGCCGACAGGGACATCGCGACCGTGCGGTCACGCCCGCTGTGCTGGGACGGTACGGGGCTGGCCGACGGCGCGTGGCGGGAGGAGGCCGTACGCTGCTCGGCCGGTGGACTGACGCTGCTCGACGGGCTGTCCGCAGGCGACCGGGTGGCACTGCACTGGGACTGGGTGTGTGATGTGATCACCGACGAACAGGCCCGGCGCATCGAATTCCTTGAGGAGCGCCGACGCACCGCCTTGGGCCTCTTTTCCTCTGAGCCGAGCATCGGCATCCACGGCGCTCCGGGCTGATGGCCGACGGCTCCGCCGATTCCTGACGCAGTTGGTCGGCGTGACCATAGCACCGCGCCAAGTTGATGACCTGGGGGGGTGTCGCCGGGCCCCGAGGGGTGCCGTCGGCGGCGCCGATCAGAGGCCCGGCCGCCGCGGCACGGTCCTCGTGATCGTGGACCAGCCCGCATCCATCGGCGCCCTGCCCTTGACCGTGGCCCGGGACGCGGACTGTCAGGTCGTCTACCTGCCCGGTCTCGCGATGAGGCGGCGACCCAGCCAGCCCCTGGCAGCGCGGATCGAACGAGAACACCAACACCTCCCGGCCTTGCCCGACGCGCACCCCGGCCCGGGGAGGTGGGTAAAGCCCATGGAGCCGACCGACCCCACCGCACGGCCTGCGCTCCGGCCAACTCCCCTGTCGTCGGCCCAGCCGATGATGCGGGCGCCGACGGAGGAGGCGGCCGTCAGCACGTTTTCCCGCCTGCGCTCGGGGGGAGGACGTGGCCGCCTTCACACGGGACAGCCGCCGCAAGCCCAGCACGCATTTGCCGCATCCGTCGTGAGGTCGTTCGATCACGTTCAGGTCCGTACCGTGCAAGTTGTTCCCCGTCCGAGCGTGCAGAGTACGGAGAAGTGGCGGCGGGACCTCCACGAGCGATCTTGGTCAGCCCAAGAAGCTCAGCCGAACCTGCCGGTCGACATTGTCGACATTCGTATCGACCAGGCACACCGACTGCCACGTCCCCAGCTCCAGCCGACCCCCGATCACCGGAAGCGTCGCGTGCGGTGGGACGAGGGCGGGCAGTACGTGGTCGCGGCCGTGGCCGGGGCTGCCGTGGCGGTGCTGCCAGCGGCCGTCGGCGGGCAGCAGGGTGTGGAGGGTGGCCAGCAGGTCGTCGTCGCTGCCGGATCCGGTCTCCAGGACGGCGATGCCTGCGGTCGCGTGCGGTACGAAGATATTGAGGAGACCGTCCCGGGAGGCGGCGTTCCGGGTGAGGAACTGCTCACAGTCGGCGGTCAGGTCGGTGACGGTCTCCGTCGTTCCGGTGGTGATGTGCAGAACGCTGGTGGCGAAGGCGTGGGGCATACGCCCATCATCTCGCCCATGCGGCGAGATCGCGCGTCCATCTACCGAGACACCATTGACCGTTTCAGTCATGGATCGCTACGTTCAGCGCCATGTTCCGTTCAGCTCTGCTCACTTCGCGCGGTCACATCGACCTGCTGCGGGTGACCTCCGCCGCGTGTCGTCGCGGCTGCTGACGTTCTTTCAGCACCTTTCCCCGCCGGTGACCGGGCGCTCCGGCCGCCCGTTCCCGCTGCCCTACGCACCTGCCCGTACGCGCCCCGGCGTACCCCGTCCCGTCCACCGCGCCTCGTGATCCCTGTGCCGTAACGGCAGCAGTGGTTCGCGCACCGGTGGTCGCGGCGCGCCTCCCCCTGTCCGTGGACTGCTCGTGGAGCTCTCATGACCATCGGCCATGGCCTCGCCCCACCGGATATATCCTCAGAATCCAGAAGAATTCCTGCTTCTTCCGCTCGTCGGTCGCTCGATCTGGAGCCCGTCGTCCCGGCCTCCGCTCGGGGTGTGCGTCTGCGCACCGTGCCCCGTTGGCTCCGGCGCGCCGCCGGGCCACTGCTGCTCGCGCTGTGGCAGGTGCGCAGTGCCACCGGCGTCCTGAACGCCGATGTGCTCGCCTCGCCCGGCACCATAGCGCGCGCCGGATCGGACCTGATCGCCGACGGGACGCTGCCGTCTGCGATGGGGATCTCGCTGCAGCGGGTCGCCGTGGGGCTGGTGCTCGGGGGTGTCGTCGGAACGGCGCTCGCACTGGTTTCCAGGCTCTCGCGGCTCGGCGAGGATCTGGTGGACACGAGCGTGCAGATGCTGCGCACCGTCCCCTGGGGCGGCGCCATCCTGCCTTTCTCGGGCTCACCGCCGCAGTCATCGTCCGCACACTCGAAAGGCTGCTGCTGCAATGGCGACCGACCTTCACCGGGCAGTGGCCTCCTCCGCTCCGGCCGGCCCGACCGAGACCGCGGTGCGGGTCGAGGGGCTGAACCGTTCCTTCGGTGGCAGGGCCGTGGTCGACGGCCTCGATCTCACCCTGCGCGCCGGGGAGTTCACCGCACTGATCGGTCGCAGCGGTTGCGGGAAGTCGACGCTGCTCCGGGTGCTCGCCGGGCTGGACCGTGAGATCGAGGGCACGGTGCTCGTGCCGAAGCGGCGGGCGGTCGCCTTTCAGGCACCGCGACTCATGCCGTGGAAGCGGGTCTGGCGCAATGTGCTGCTGGGACTGCCCGGAAGCCGCGCCCTGTCCGCCCTCCTTCTGCCGTCGCTCGGCTGCTGTCCGCCTGCGGCGGGCCACCTCCGCTTCCACCACTGGCAAAACCGATGGGAAGGCCGGCGTCATCCTCGACATCGGTGCCCAGAGGGGCGGTTACGAGGTCGTCCTGCGGGCCTCCGGCGAACTGGACGACCTCGACCACCGGATCAAATGGTCGACCTTCACCTCGGGTGCGCCCCTGCTGGAGGCGGTCAATGCCAAGGCCATGGACATCGGGGGTGTCGGCAAGAGACGATCGCCGCCGCCCAGCAGGCGCTGGGGCGGAGCGAGTCGGTCGGGCAGCAGCGGATGCTGGCACTGCACGGCGGCTCGCGCGACAAGTTGGAGATCTCGCCGAACCTGTGGGCGGGCGTCGGCCTGGTGCGGGGTGGTGCGGGCACCGCGCTGGTCGGCAGCCATGCGGAGGTCGCCGACCGGATCGAGGAGTACCACGCGCTGGGTGTGGAGCACTTCGTGCTGTCCGGATACCCGCATCTGGAGGAGGCGTACTGGTTCGGCGAGGGTGTGACTCCCGAGCTGGCGACACGCGGCCTGTTGTCGACCGTACCGGCGTCGCCGTTGCTCGGGGTGGCTGTCGCGAACGGCAGGCCTGCGTCCGCGCCGGGCGGGGCACCGCTGCTGGTCCCCGGGGGACGCTGACCGGCCCGCGAGGAAGTCCGGGGCCGGTCGGGGAAGATCCTCACCCCGGAGGCAGTTGGTAGAAGCGTGAACAACTTTGGGGTGGCCGCAGCACGCAGGATCGATGTCGTCGTGGTAGGCGCCGGACAGGCAGGACTGTCCGGCGCCTACCATCTGCGCCGCACCGGCCTGGAGCCCGATCGCGACTTCGTCGTGCTCGACCATGCCCCGCGCCCCGGCGGTGCCTGGCAGTTCCGCTGGCCCTCGCTGACCTACGGCAAGGTTCACGGCATGCATGCGCTGCCCGGCATGGAACTCACCGAAGCGGACGACAGCCGACCCTCCTCCGAGGTGATCGGTGAGTACTTCGCCGCGTACGAGCGCGCCTTCGACCTGCGGGTTCACCGCCCCGTCGAGGTGAGCGCGGTGCGCGAGGGCACCGACGGGCGACTGCTCGTCGAGACCTCCGAGGGTACGTACGCCACCCGTGCGCTGATCAACGCCACCGGCACCTGGGACCGGCCGTTCTGGCCGCGCTATCCGGGCCAGGAGAGCTTCCGGGGGCGGCAGCTGCACACCGCGGACTACCCGGGTCCGGCGGAATTCGCCGGACAGCGCGTGGTGGTGGTCGGCGGCGGCGCCTCCGGTACACAGCACCTGATGGAGGTCGCCGAGGTGGCGGCCGAGACGTACTGGGTGACGCGTCGGCCGCCGGTCTTCCGGGAGGGTCCCTTCGACGCGGACCGGGGGCGGGCCGCGGTGGCGATGGTGGAGGAGCGGGTACGGCGCGGGCTGCCGCCGCAGAGTGTGGTGAGCGTGACCGGGCTGCCGCTGACGGACGCGGTGCGGCACGCCCGCGAGACGGGGGTGCTGGACCGGCTGCCGATGTTCGACCGGATCACGCCTAGCGGGGTCGCCTGGGACGACGGCCGGACGGTCGAGGCGGACGTCATCCTCTGGGCCACCGGATTCCGGGCCGCCATCGACCATCTCGCACCGCTGAAGCTGCGCGAGCCCGGTGGCGGCATCCGCGTCGAGGGCACCCGGGCGGTACGGGACGCGCGCATCCATCTCGTCGGGTACGGGCCGTCCGCCAGCACGATCGGCGCCAACCGGGCCGGGCGGGCGGCGGTGCGTGCGATCGGCCGGCTGCTGGACGGGAAGGACACGGCGGCGGATCGCGATGAGGCGCTCGCACCCGCCGCGGTGTGACGGCGCGGGGACTCATAGCCGGTTGTAGATGACTCTGGCGACCTTGCCCATGTCGGCACCGGTGTCCGCCTCGGCCTGCACGATGGCGGCGATCGTCACCGTCTGGTACACCGATACGCCATTGCGCTGTGCGCCCGCGGCGATGTGGTCCGCGCCGAATCGTTCGACCGCGGTGTCGGCCATGTACCTGAGCAGGCCCTGCGGCGTCGTGTCGGAGGTGACGGGGTAGGTCGCCGGGAAGGGGTAGCCCTCGGGGTTGCCCTTCGCCGCGGCCGGGAGCGGGAGGTCCGCCGCACCCGCGGCCTTCTCGGTGGTCCCGGGCTCGACGGCGAGGGACTTGTCGACCGCCTCGTACACCTGGGAGGCCCGCCACCCCTCGGGAATCACGAGCGAGCGGGCGCGTTCGATCCGTGGCCCCCTCGTCAGCAGTGGCACGAGCACGGCCGCTGCCACGACCATGACGAGGACGGCCCCGATGAACAGCACCAGACGGCCGCGCCGGGTCGGGCGGAGAGAGCGACGGGGCGGGGTGTCCGGGGACTCGTTCACCATGCGGGCACGGGCACGCTATCCCGCCGTCCGGAACCGGGGCCCGGACGACACGGGCCCCGCAATTCATCAATGGAACACACGAACAAGGGATCGGATGTTCGCTGGAACGCGTGATCGTTGCGCGTTTCGTTGCTCAACTCCCCTGCGGCATCGGATGATTACAGGGCGCAAGCGACGGGCTGCAGACCGCGACTGCGCTGTCCCACATTTGCACCACGCACAAGGAGAAACACCGAATGAACGTCATCACCAACCTGCTCGCCGGCATCGTCCACTTCGTGGGTTGGCTCGTCTGACCAATACTCCGCCCGGCGCCGTCGCTCCCCGTCCCACGGGAGCGGCGGCGTCGCCGCGTGTGCGGACCGAGGGCCGGCCGGTCTCGTCGATCAGTTGGTCGCGGGAGCCAGTTGGGTGTCCCGTCTGACCAGCGCGGCATAGCGGCCGTCGCGTTGGAGCAGTTCTTCATGGCTGCCGCGCTCGGCGGTCCGGCCACCGTCCAGGACGACGATCTGGTCGGCGTCGCGAACGGTGGAGAGCCGGTGCGCGATGGTGAGGGTGGTTCGCCCCTCGGAGAGCGCGTCGATCGCTTCCTGCACGGCGAATTCCGTACGGGTATCGAGGGCGCTCGTCGCCTCGTCGAGCACCAGGACGGGCGGATCGCGCAGAATCGTGCGAGCGATGGCGAGGCGCTGCTTCTCGCCTCCCGAGAAGCGGTAGCCACGCTCGCCGACGAGGGTGTCGTAGCCGTCGGGCAGTGAGGCGATGTGGTCGTGGATCTGTGCCGCACGGGCCGCCGCCTCGATTTCGGCGTCGGTCGCCTCCGGCTTGGCGAAGCGCAGGTTGTCGGCGACCGAGGCGTGGAAGAGATAGGTCTCCTGGGAGACCACACCCACAGCCCTTGCCAGAGTGTCGAAATCCAGATCGCGCACATCGACTCCGTCGAGCAGGACCCGGCCGCCTGTGACGTCGTAGAGCCTGGGCACCAGATAACTGAGCGTGGACTTACCGGATCCGGTCGGTCCGACGACCGCCAGACTGCCACCGGCCGGGACGGTCACATCGATGCCACTGAGGGTCGGGCCGCTCTTCTCGTCGTAGCTGAAATCGACGTCCTCGAAGCGGATCTCGCCACGGATCTTCTCCAGCCGGACCGGGTGCTCGGGCTCGGTGATGTCCACGTCGAGGTCGAGGTACTCGAAGATCCGCTGGAAGAGCGCGAGGGAGGTCTGCATCTGCACCCCGGTGGAGAGCAGGCTCACGGCGGGCCGGAAGAGGCCCTGCTGGAGCGAGACGAAGGCGACGAGGGTGCCGATGGAGACGGCGGGTCCGCCGGACTGAAGGGCGAGCCCGGCCGCCCAGTAGATGACGGCGGGCATGGCGGCCATGACGATGCCGATCGTGGACATCCGCCACCGCCCGGCCATGCTGGAGCGCACTTCGAGGTCGACGAGCTTCTCGGACTCCTCGGCGAAGCCCTTGGTGAGGGAGTCCGCGCGGCCCATCGTCCGGCCGAGCAGGATGCCGCTGACGGAGAGCGACTCGGTGACCGTGGCCGCCATGGCCGCCATCTGTTTCTGGCGTTTGGTGGTGATCTTCTTGCGTTCACGGCCGACCCGGCGGCTGATCCAGACGAAGACCGGCAGCAGCAGGAGCGAGACCAGGGTGAGCCGCCAGTCGAGGGCCAGCATGGCGACGACCGTGGCGACGACGGCGGTGAGGTTGGAGACCAGTGACGTCGCCGTGGAGGTGACGGTCGCCTGCATGCCGCCGATGTCGTTGGCGATGCGGGACTGCACCTCGCCGGTACGGGTCCGGGTGAAGAAGGCGAGCGGCATCCGCTGCAGCTGGGCGTAGACGGCGGTGCGCAGGTCGTGCATCACCCGCTGGCCGACCGTGGTGGAGATCAGGGTCTGCAGGACACCGAAGACGCTGTTCATCACGGCGGTGAGGATCATGCCGAGGGCGAGCAGCGACAGCAGTCCCGTACGCCCCTGGGGTATGGCCGTGTCCAGGATTTCGCGCAGCAGGAACGGCGAGGCGACCGACACCAGGGACGAGGCACCGACGAGCAGCCCGACCAGCGCGAGCCGGCCTCGGTAGGGACGGAAGAGGCGCAGGATGCGGCGCACCTCGGCGGGCGGACGGCTCTCGTCCCGCGGCGGGGGTGTCCAGTTGATCTCGTCGGGTTTCATGGGCTCCTTCGTCGGGCGTGCGACAGCTGCGACTTGAGCGGGAACAGAGCAGGGGCAGCTCGGGCGAGCGGATTTTTGAGAGCATAGCTCATTGTTACCTATACTCACAATGAACGAGGTCCTGATATTGTTCCCTCCATGGACTCCTCCGACGCCGATGGCGTGCTCGCCGAGCAGCTGCTGCGGGTGACCCGCAGGCTCCAGCGGATTCAGAGCCGCCAGCTGGAGCCGATCGGCATCACTCCCGCGCAGTTCCGGCTGCTGCGCACCGTCGCGCATTACGACGGCCCGCCCCGGATGGCCGATCTCGCGCAGCGTCTGGATGTCGTCCCGCGCGCCGTGACCACCCTGGTCGACGGCCTGGAGGCGAGCGGACGGGTGCGCCGCGCCCCCGATCCGGACAGCCGCCGGGTGGTCCGCATCGAGATCACCGAGGAGGGTCTCGCCACCCTCCGGTCGCTGCGCGACGCGCGCCGGGCCGCCGCAGAGGAGATCCTGGCTCCACTGACCGCCGATCAGCGCGAGGTGCTCGGCGGGCTGCTGTCCGCTCTGGTCAACGGAATGCCCGAGCGCCGCTGTTAGACACCGCACGGACACGCTCGCGCCTGCCGGGTGACGCGCGTTGGCCGCCGTGGTACCCGAACCGAACCGCCGAGGAGACCTCGACATGCCACTGCTGGAGCCGAAGCCGGAAGCACTGCGACCTGGTGCGGTGCGTACGCCGTCCATGGACCGGGTCCCAGCCCGGCAGGCTCCGGGAACACCCGAACCGCTGCGCGGCGAGCTGATCGCGCTGCTCGGGCCGGAGAAGGTGCTCTGGAAGGTCTCCGACCTGGTGAAGTACGCCTCCGACGCCAGTCCTTACCGCTTCCTCCCCCAGGTCGTCGTGGTCCCGGAGGACATCGACGACATCTCGGCGGTCCTCTCGTACGCGCACGGCAGGGGCCGCGAGGTCGTCTTCCGGGCCGCCGGCACCAGTCTGAACGGCCAGGCGCAGGGCGAGGACATCCTGGTCGACGTCCGCCACCACTGGGCGGGCATCGAGGTCCTGGACGACGGCGCGCAGGCCCGCATCCGGCCGGGTACGACGGTCGTCCGGGCCAACGCCGCCCTCGCCCGGCACGGCCGGCTGCTGGGCCCCGACCCGGCCAGCGCGATCGCCTGCACGATCGGCGGAGTCGTCGCCAACAACGCCTCGGGAATGACGGCGGGCACGACCCGCAATTCGTACCGTACGGTCTCCTCCCTCACCTTCGTGCTGCCGAGCGGCACCGTCGTCGACACGGGTGACCCGGCCGCGGACGAGGCCCTCGCCCAGGCCGAGCCGCGGCTGTGCGAAGGGCTGCTGGCCCTGAAGGCGGAGATCGAGGCGGATGCCGAACTCACCGCCCGGATCCGCGTCAAGTACGAGATCAAGAACACCAACGGCTACCGGCTCGACGCTTTCCTGGACGGCTCGACGCCGGTCCAGATCCTGCGCGGCCTGATGGTCGGCTCCGAAGGCACCTTCGGCTTCATCTCCGAGGTCGTCTTCGACACCCTGCCGCTGGACCGCCGGATCTCAACGGCCCTGTTGTTCTTCCCGTCCCTGACCGCTGCGGCGGCCGCCGTGCCCCGCTTCAACGAGGCGGGGGCGATCGCCGTCGAGCTGATGGACGGCAATACGCTGCGCGCGTCGGTGAGTGTCCAGGGCGTGCCCGCGGACTGGGCCGGACTGCCGAAGGAGACCGCGGCGCTGCTGGTGGAGTTCCGGGCTCCGGACGAGCCCGGCCAGGAGACGTACGAGCGGGCTGCGGCGGCCGTCGTCGAGGGGCTCGGCCTGGTCGCGCCCGTCCCCTCGGTGACCAATGCGTTCACCCGCGAGGCCAAGGTCATCTCCGGCTACTGGAAGGCCCGCAAGGCGTTCGTCACCGCGGTCGGCGGATCCCGGCCCTCGGGTACGACGCTGATCACGGAGGACTTCGCGGTGCCGCCCTCCCGGCTGGCCGAAGCCTGCGAGGCCCTGCTGGCGCTCCAGGCGGAACACGGCTTCGACGCCGCCGTCGCCGGCCACGCGGCGCACGGGAACCTGCACTTCCTGCTCGCCTTCGACGCGGCCAAGCCGTCCGATGTCGACCGCTACGCCGCGTTCATGGACGACTTCTGCCGGCTGACGGTGGAGCGCTTCGACGGTTCCCTGAAGGCCGAGCACGCCACCGGCCGCAATATCGCCCCTTTCCTGGAGCTGGAGTGGGGCCCGAAGGCGACCGAGCTGATGTGGCGTACCAAGCAGATCATCGACCCCGACGGAGTCCTGGCCCCCCGGATCGTCCTCGACCGGGACCCGAAGGCCCATCTGCGCGGGCTGAAGACCATTCCCGAGGTCGAGGCGGTCGCCGACCCCTGCATCGAGTGCGGCTTCTGCGAGCCCACCTGCCCCAGCCATGACCTGACCACGTCCCCGCGCCAGCGGATCGTGCTGCGCCGGGAGATGATGCGGCAGCCGGACGGCTCCCCGGTGGAGACGCAGTTGCTCGACGCGTACGGCTACGACGCGGTCGACACCTGCGCGGGCGACTCGACATGCAAGCTGGCCTGCCCCGTGGGCATCGACACCGGCGCGATGATGAAGGACTTCCGCCACCGGCGGCACTCGCCGCGCGAGGAGCGGATCGCGGCGCTCACGGCGAAGAACTTCAAGGCGGTGGAGGCGGCGGCACGGCTCGCGGTGGCCGCGGCCGACCGGATCGGCGACCGGCTGGGCGACGGTCCGCTGGAGACCATCACCGCTCTCGCCCGCAAGGCCGTGCGCCCCGATCTGGTGCCCGAGTGGCTGCCCGAGATTCCCGGCGCCGCCGCCCGCAAGCTGCCCCGGACCTCCCGCGTCGGGGCGAGCGCCGTCTACTACCCGGCGTGTGTGAACCGTATCTTCGGCGGCCCCGAGGGCCACCGGGGTCCGTCGCTGCCACAGGCCGTCGTCGCCGTTTCGGCCCGCGCCGGAAAGCCGGTATGGATCCCGGACGATGTCACGGGGACCTGCTGCGCGACGATCTGGCACTCCAAGGGATACGACGAGGGCAACGCCGTGATGGCCAACCGCATCGTGGAGGCGGCCTGGGGCTGGACGGCCGGCGGAAAGCTGCCGCTCGTCGTCGACGCCTCGTCGTGCACCCTGGGCATCGCTCATGAGGTGGTGCCGTATCTCACCGATGACAACCGGGAGTTGCACCGGGAGCTGAACATCGTCGACTCCCTGGTCTGGGCGGCCGACGAACTGCTCCCTGAGCTGACGGTCCTCCGCAGGACCGGTTCCGCGGTCCTCCATCCGACGTGCTCCATGCAGCACCTGGACGATGTGGAGCAGTTGCGTACGGTCGCGGAGGCCTGCGCCGAGGAGGTCGTGATCCCCGACGACGCCGGGTGCTGCGCCTTCGCGGGCGACCGGGGCATGCTGCACAAGGAGTTGACGGCCTCGGCGACGGCGAAGGAGGCCGCCGAGGTGAATGCGCGCGAGTACGACGCGTACCTCTCGGCCAACCGCATGTGCGAGATCGGCATGGACCGGGCCACCGGGCACTCGTACTACTCGGTGCTGATGGAGTTGGAGCGGGCCACCCGGCCGGGAGCCGTTGTGCGCTGATCACCGGGGCCGTTCGGCCACCCGCAGTCGCCCCGGATCGCCGGGCGGACTCGACACGTTCGAGCCCGCCCGGCCTTTTCGTGTGTGCACGAAAGTCCATGGTTTCGGAACAGGAGTCCAATCGCTCCCCTTGCGCAACAGTAGATCCAACTACCAAGGTCCTTACCGAAGTTCTTTCACCGGCCGCGCACGTCAGACCCCCTCTCTGGAGGATCGATGAACGACGCAGCACAGCAGAACGACGGTACGCAGGGCAGCGACGAGGGTTCCTTGAGCCGCCGCTCGGTCCTCTGGACGACCGCCGGAGTGGCCGGCGCCGGGCTGGGACTCGGCGCCCTCGGCAGCTCCGCCGCGGCCGCCGCTCCGGGCCCCGGCCCGGG
>NZ_JBEXPH010000152.1:0-20388 GCF_040611955.1 Streptomyces sp. NPDC006510
GACCGGGCGGCAAAGGCGCCCGGAGCCGCCCGGACCGACCCGGACGGGGACAGCCCGCAGGGCGGACCCGGACCGCTGCGCGGCGCCGGCGCCGCGGGCCCGCCCTCGTCCACGACCACCACGCCCAAGCTGCGCAAGAGCAGCCGGGCGGACATCATCAACCGCGCGAAGAAGTGGGTGTCCGCGCAGGTCCCGTACAGCATGGGCAAGTACTGGTCGGACGGGTACCGGCAGGACTGCTCCGGCTTCGTGTCGATGGCCTGGAACCTGCCCGGCAACGAGTGGACGGGCAGCCTCGCCGCGTTCGGTAAGCGGATCGCGCGGGAGGAGCTCCAGCCCGGCGACATCCTGCTCTTCCACAACCCGGCCGACCCCTCGAAGGGCTCGCACGTCACGATCTTCGGCGGCTGGACCGACTACACGCACACCCACTACACGGCGTACGAGCAGACGAAGCCGCACACCCGCAAGAAGACGACGCCCATGGCGTACTGGACCAACTCCGGCAGCTACGTCGCGTACCGCTACAAGGCCCTCAGTGGCGGAAGCGGTGGCAGCGGTTCGTCGGTGACGAGGTTCCCGGGAACCGGGAAGTTCGGTCCCGGTGCCAGCAACGAGTACGTCACCGAGCTCGGCAGGATGCTCACGGACCGGGGCGGCAAGCGCTTCTACACGGTCGGCCCCGGGCCGGGCTGGGGCGAGGCCGACCGGCGCGCGACCCAGGCGTTCCAGAAGGCCCAGGGCTGGAAGGGCGAGGAGGCGGACGGCATCCCCGGCCCCGACACCTGGCGGCTGCTGGCCAACGGAACCGGCCGCGACATCCCCGGAAGCGGCGGCGGGAGCGGAGCGGGAGCCGGCCACGGCGACTCGAACCCGGATTCGAAGTTTCCCGGGCGGGGCCATTTCCGGCCCGGTCAGTCCAACAGCCATGTCGACCGGCTCGGCAAGCAGTTGGTGAAGAAGGGCTACGGCAAGTACTACACCTCGGGCCCCGGCCGCCGGTGGACCGAGGCGGACCGGCGCAATGTCGAGGCCTTCCAACGGGCTCAGGGCTGGCGGGGCGGAGCGGCCGACGGCTACCCCGGTCCGGAGACCTGGCGGCGACTCTTCGGGTGACACGACGGACATGACGGAGATGGGTATGCGATCCACGGTGTCGGACAGCTTCGGAATTCCGCAGGACGGAAGGCAACGGGAGGAGGAGCGGGAACCGGTCCGGGCGAGCGGCCCGGATCAGGTGGCGCCGCCCGAGCGGGAGGACGGCGGGCCGGACGGGCCCGCCGGGGCGACGGCTCCGGAGACCGGTGCGGGGCCGGGGGCCGGTGCGGACGCCGGGTCGGATTCCGTGGTCGACCTCGTGCTGGATCTGGTCCCGGGCGAGGACCTGGACTCCGCGATCGGCGCGACTTCGGCCTCGGTGTCGGCCTCGGCCTCGGCCTCGGTGTCGGTCCCGGCCGCGGCCACGGGCGCCGCACCGGCGCCGGCGTTGGGCGGCGCCCCCGCCCCGGTCGTGGCCGGGAACCGCACGGACCCGGGTCCCGGCACCGCGCCCCTGTTCCCGCCCCGGCACCGCGCGGCCCCCGAAACCGTCTTCGACTCCCTCCCCGTCGCCGGGGGCGACGGGGCCGAGCAGCGCCGGGACACGCTGTGGGGGACCGGGCGGCACCACGCGGTCATCGGCAACGAGCGGACCGCGACCATCCCCGTGCATCTGCTCTTCCGCGAGGACGCCGCGCGCGCCCACGCGGCCGCGCTCCCCACCGGTGTGACGCGACGGGGAGCCGGCGGCGAGCAGCCGCAGACGGGGGTGCGTCGGCCACCCGTGCCGAGGGGGCCGCAGGTTCGGCCCTCGACGCGGCCGGCGCCGGTCGGTGATCCACGGCTCACCGAGCGCCC
Source organism: Streptomyces sp. NPDC006510 (assembly GCF_040611955.1). Lineage (NCBI taxonomy): Bacteria > Bacillati > Actinomycetota > Actinomycetes > Kitasatosporales > Streptomycetaceae > Streptomyces > Streptomyces sp. NPDC006510. The sequence goes on from NZ_JBEXPH010000152.1 coordinate 1,897, forward strand.
GGGGCCCGCGCTCCCCGGCTGGCTGGCCCTGCTCACCGGGCTGGCCGGGGTCGCCGCCGGTGGCACCGTGCTCTGGTGGATCGGCGCGCTGCCCGCCACCGCGCTCGCCCGGTTCGGGATCGGCTCGCGTCCGTACGACGGGATCGGAATCGGCGCCTGGGCGGCGCTCGCGGCGCTGGTGTCGCTGGTGATCTTCGCGCTCGGCGGCCTGAGCCGCGGACGCGTGGGGTACGCCTGGGTGCTGACGCTGTTCGGCGAGTACCGGGGGAGTGTGCGGCGGACCGGGCTGATGTGGATCAGTCCCCTGCTGCTGCGCCGCCGGGTCGACGTACGCCTGCGGCACTGGCGCAGCGAACCGCTGCCCGCCGTGGACGCCAACGGTACGGCGCTGCGCGTCGTCGTCCTCGTGGTGTGGCGGATCAAGGACACCGTGCGGGCGGCGCTCGGGGTCGCCGACCACGAGGCGTATCTGCGCGAGCAGGTCGAGGCGGCGATGGCCCGGGTCCTCTCGCAGTTGCCCGCCGACGCCTTCCACGAGGACGCGCACACCCTGCGCAACGCCGAGGCGGTCGGCGACGCGCTGACCCGGATGCTGAAGGCGGACTGCGAGCCCGTCGGCATCGAGGTGTACTCGGCGCAGCCGACCGGAATCGAGTACGCGCCGGAGGTCGCCGCGTCGATGCAGCGCCGCCGGATCGCCGCGATCGACGCCAAGCACCGGGACAGCGTGCTGACTTCGGTGGTCGACGCGGTCGACGACACGGTCAACCGGCTGACCGCACGGGGCCTCGTGGAGCTGGACGACTACGAACGGAAGTCCCTGGTCAAGGATTTGACGGTGGCCTTCTACACCGGACGCAGTGGCGGGGAGGGTGCCTGAGGGGCCCGAGGGGCTGTGGGGTCGGCCAAGCGGAATCCAACTCCCATTGGTCTGGACATGTTCATGCCCCGTCAATAATCTAAGTCTTGGTCTAGACCGCAGGGCGCGCGCAGCACAGCTCATGGAACCTCCCCCACGTTCTTGAGGAGCGACAGCAATGCGTAAAAGGGCAAGCGCGGCCGTGGTCGGCCTGGCAATCGCGGGCGTCTCGATGTTCGCGACGAGCAGTGCCAGCAGCCACGGCTACACCGACAACCCCATCAGCCGTCAGAAGCTCTGTGCCAACGGCACGGTGACCGGCTGCGGCAACATCCAGTGGGAGCCGCAGAGCGTCGAGGGCCCGAAGGGCTTCCCGGCGGCAGGGCCGGCCGACGGCAAGATCTGCTCCGGCGGCCACGGCGAGTTCGCCCAGCTCGACGACCCGCGCGGCGGCAACTGGCCCGCCACCCAGGTCACCGCGGGCCAGGGCTTCAGCTTCCGCTGGCAGTTCACCGCGCGCCACGCCACGACTGACTTCCGCTACTACATCACCAAGGACGGCTGGGACCCCACCAAGCCGCTCACCAGGGCGGACCTGGAGTCGCAGCCCTTCATGACGGTGCCGTACGGCGGCAAGCAGCCCCCGGCGACCCTGACCCAGCAGGGCACCATCCCCACCCAGAAGAGCGGGAAGCACATCATCCTGAGCGTCTGGAACATCGCTGACACGGCGAACGCGTTCTACGCCTGCTCCGATGTTCAGTTCTGACGTGTAGTCAGTTACCGTGCGGCGCCATGAGGAGCGCAGGCACCGTAGCGGAGCTCGTACAGCGCCAATGGGGCGACCACCGGCCCGGACTGAGACACCAGGACACCGTCCTCACTCATCACCAGGTCGCCTCGGGCGCTGCCGCACGGGCCGCGCTCCTGGCGGATCTGCTGTCGGCGGGCGGCGAACCGCACCTCGGGGTGCTGCTGGACAACACTCCCGAATTTCCTCTCTGGTTGAGCGCGGCGGCCCTGGCCGGGGCCGCCGTGGCCGGCATCAACCCCACCCGGCGCGGCGCCGAACTGGCCCGCGACATCCTGCACACCGACTGCCGGGTCCTGGTCACCGAACGCGCCCACCTGCCGCTGCTCGACGGCCTGGACCTCCCGGGTGTGCGGATGCTGGTCACCGACACCGACGCGTACGCCGAGCTCCTCGCCCCGTACGCCGGAGCCGCGCCGGGCGACACGGCCCGGACGGACATCGGCCCCGGAACCCGGATGCTGCTCTACTTCACCTCCGGATCGACCGGCGCGCCCAAGGCCGCGATCTGCACCCAGGGACGGCTGGCGGCGGCCGGACAGTCGCTCGTCGACCACTTCGGCGTCCGGCGCGAGCACGTCCACTACATCTGCATGCCGATGTTCCACGGCAACGCCGTGATCGCCGACTGGGCACCCGCACTGGCCGGCGGGGCCGCCGTCGCGCTGCGCCGCCGCTTCTCGGCCTCCGGATTCCTCGACGACGTACGGGCGCACGGGGCGACGTACTTCACCTATGTCGGCCGCGCCGTGCAGTACCTGCTGGCCACCCCCGAGCGCCCGGACGACCGCGAGCACTCGCTGCGACTCGGCTTCGGCACCGAGGCCGGCGCGGTGGACGCGGCCCGGTTCCGGGAGCGGTTCGGGGTGCGGCTGGTCGAGGGCTACGGCTCCTCCGAGGGAGGTGCGGCGATCCAGCGGACTCCGGACACCCCGGAGCGGGCGATCGGGAAGGCGTCGGCCCGCGACGATCTCGCGGTCGTGGACCCGGACACCGGCGAGGAGCGGGCCACCGCCGTCTTCGACGGGGCGGGCCGGCTGGCCAATGGGGCCGAGGCGATCGGGGAGCTGGTCAACCGGGGGCGTACCCCCTTCGAGGGCTACTGGCGCAACGAGGAGGCGGACGCCGAGCGGGTGCGCGGCGGCTGGTACTGGACCGGGGACCTCTTCTTCCGCGACGCCGACGGCTTCCTCTACTTCGCGGGCCGTACCGACGACCGGCTGCGGGTGGACAGCGAGAACCTGGCCGCCGCGGTGATCGAGAACATCCTGGCCCGCTGGCAGGACGCGGCGGCCGTGGCGGTGTACGCGGTGCCGGACCCGGTCGCCGGGGACCGGGTGATGGCGGCGCTGGCCATGCGGGAGGGGGCCGTCTTCGACCCGTCGGCCTTCGCCGCGTTCCTCGCGGCGCAGCCGGACCTGGGTACGAAGATGGCCCCCGGCTTCGTACGGATCGTCCCGGCGATGCCGGTGACGGCGACGAACAAGGTGCACCGGGTGGCACTGCGCCGGGAGGCGTTCCGGTGCGGGGGACCCGTGTGGTGGCGGGGTCCGGGCGGCAGGTACGCCCCGTTCGGCGGCGCGGAACTGGCGGCCCTGCTGAGCGAGTACGAGGCGCACGGGCGGGCCGCGCCGGATCCGGTGGCGCGGCCCGAGCAGTACTAGGGTCTGTCCGGCCCTGGTCCGCCGGACAGACCCTGGGCCGCGCCCGCAGAGTCCCGCCTGCCCCGCGACGCCTGGTGCGACCTAGTTCGTCAGCGCCGGCTCCTTGGGCGCCGCAGCCGCCGTGGCGTCCGCTCCCGCGGCCCTCCGCAGCAGTGTCGCGGCCAGCACGGCCCCCGCCAGCAGCAGCGCCGCCCCCGCGACCGAGGCGTACTGCATGCTGTGCACGAAGGCCTCCCGGCCGACCGAGATCAGCGAACCGTCACCCGTGGCCACCGCACCGGCCAGCGTCTTGCGGGCGGCCTCCGGAGCGGAGTCCGGCATGTCCGCGGTGTAGATCGCGGTGGCCACCGCGCCCAGCAGGGCCATCCCCATCGCACCGCCGAACTCCTGGCCGGTCTCCAGCAGCGAGGCCGCCGAACTCGCCTTCGTCGGCGGGGCCGTGGACAGCGCCAGGTCCGACACGAGCGCCATCACGGTGACGATGCCGCAGCTCATCACGGCACAGCCGCCGAGCAGCAGCCACAGGGAGTCCGTACCGGTCAGGGCGAGGATGGCGAAACCGGCCGCGGCGATGACGAAACCGGCGCAGATGACCCGCGCCCGGTCGGTCCGCTGGGCGATCGCCGTGGCCGTCGGGGCCGCGGCGCCCACCGCCAGGGACGGCGCCAGGCTCCACAGTGCGGCCTCCATCGTGCTCATGCCGAGCACCGACTGCAGATATTGCGTGGTGAAGAACGAGGAACCCATCATGGCGAACGCGGCCAGCGCGTTCAGCCCGATCCCGGCCGCGAAGCCGCGGTGGCGGAACAGTTCCCGGCTGATCATCGCGTCACCGCGGCTTCGCTGGCGGCGGACGAAGAGCAGGCCGACGGCCAGCCCGGCGGCGATGATCAGCGCGTTCCGTACATCGAGCCCATGGGCGGCGCTCTCCTTGACGCCGTAGACGACCGGCAGCACGGACCCCATCGACAGCGGCACGCTCAGGAAGTCGAACCGTCCGGGGTCCGGGTCCTTGTACTCCGGGACCAGTACCGGCACCAGCACCAGCAGCAGCACCATCGCCGGCACGTTGATCAGAAAGACCGAGCCCCACCAGAAGTGCTCCAGCATGACCCCGCTGAGCACCGAGCCGAGCGCGATCCCGCCCGCCATGGCCCCCGACCAGATCCCCACGGCCCGGCCGCGCTGCCGCTCGTCGCGGAACATGTTCCGTACCAGCCCCATGGTCGACGGCATCAGCGTCGCCCCGCCGACCCCGAGCAGGGCGCGGGCCGCGATGAGCATCTCGGGGCTGTCGGCGTACGCGGCGGCGACGGACGCGGCACTGAACGCGAACGCGCCCAGGAGCAGCAGCTTGCGACGGCCGATCCGGTCGCCGAGCGAGCCCATCGTGATGAGCAGGCCGGCCAGGGCGAAGGCGTACACATCGAAGATCCAGAGCTGCTGGGTGGCGCTGGGGGCGAGGTCCCGGTCGATGGACGGGATCGCGAAGAAGAGGACGGAGATGTCCATCGAGACGAGAAGGAGGGGCAGCAGGAGGACCACGAAGGCGGTCCATTCCCGGCGACCGGCGAGGTCGCCGCGCTCGGCGGTGGTGCTCGTGGCGTTCGTCATGCCAGGAAATGTACGAGCGTTTAAAACGCTTGTCTAGTACGAGCGTGTAAAACGTTCGTACATCTCCATGGGCAGCAAAAAACGCACTGGGCGGTTCACGTGTGTACGTGAACCGCCCAGTGCGTTGTCCGTGCGCCGCCAGGGACTCGAACCCCGGACCCGCTGATTAAGAGTCAGCTGCTCTAACCAACTGAGCTAGCGGCGCCTGCTGACTCGAAAATAATACCTGCTCCCGAGGGGTGGTGGTGACACCCCTCGGGAGAGAGCGTGATCGGGCCCTGTTTCTAGAGCGCCAGCGACAGGAGCACGGGCGCCGCCCGCCGGTTCAGCGTGTCCGCCGCCGAGCGCAGCCGGTGCGCGTCCTCGATCGGCAGCGACAGTGCCAGGCAGCCCGCCGACGCCCCGGCCGTCAGCGGGACCGCCGCGCACACCGTGCCGACCGCGTACTCCTGGATGTCGAGCACCGGGACCGTGGCCGGCTGGCTGTCCAGCTTGGAGAAGAGCACCTTCTCGCTGGTGATCGTCCGTGACGTGAGCCGGGGCGTCCTGTGGCGCGAGATGTGGTCGCGGCGGCCGTTCTGGTCGAGCTGGGCCAGCAGGCACTTGCCGACCGCCGAGGCATGCGCGGCCGACCGGAAGTCCACCCACTCGTTGACCGCGGGGGTGAGCGGGCCGTCGGCGTACTGCGTGACCCGGATCTCGCCGTCGACGTACCGGCTGATGTAGACCGCCGCGCCGACCGAATCGCGCAGCTGCGCCAGCATCTGCTGGAGTCTGTTCTCCAGGGCCTGGCTGCGGGCCGGGCCGGAGCCGAGGAGCAGGAGCGAGGAGCCGATGACGTACGCGCCGTCGGTGATCTGCTCCACATAGCCCTCGCGGCGCAGCGTCAGCAGCAGTGGGGTGAGATGCCCGATGGGCAGTCCCGTCTCCCGGGAGATCTGGGTGTCCGTCACACCGTTGCCGTGCTTGGAGACCGTTTCGAGAACGCGAAGGGCGTACTGCACCGAATGGAACGGCGCGGTCGGTTCGGGCTTCAATGTCACGGTTTCCCCCTGCCAGGTTGTGACCGCAAGCTCTGTCCTCACGATAGCCGCCAGGTCTCTTTTCCGGGGCGGCTGTTGACGACTCGATGGATGCGCCCCGGCTCCGTGAGCTGGGGCGCATCCGTACGACATATGCCAACGGCACTGTCAGGTGACGAGTGGCGAGGTCACAGCACTGCGTCGAGGAACTCGCGCGTACGTTCGTGCTCCGGATCGGAGAAGATTTTTTCCGGCGATCCGGACTCGATGACCCGCCCCTCGTCGAACATGAGTACCTTTTCCGAGACGTCCCGGGCGAAGTTCATCTCGTGGGTCACGCAGAGCATGGTGATGTCGGTGTTCCTGGCGATGTCGCCCAGCAGGTCCAGCACACCCGCCACCAGCTCCGGGTCGAGCGCCGACGTCACCTCGTCCAGCAGCAGGATCTCCGGCCGCATCGCCAGCGCGCGGGCGATCGCCACCCGCTGCTGCTGGCCGCCGGAGAGCTGGGACGGGTGCGCGTCGATCTTCCCGGAGAGTCCCACCAGGTCGAGCAGCTCCCGGGCCCGGCTCTCCGCTTCGTCGCGGTCCATGCCCAGCACATTGACCGGGGCCTCGGTGATGTTCTGCAGCACCTTCATGTTCGGGAAGAGGTTGAACTGCTGGAAGACCATGCCGATCTTCTTCCGGGCCTCGCGCAGGTGCTTCTCGCTCGCCGGCTTCAGTGATCCGTCGGGCGCGGTGACATGGGACAGCGGGTTGCCGTCCACCCAAATCACGCCGTCGCTGACCTTCTCCAGCGTCATCAGCAGCCGCAGGATGGTGGTCTTGCCCGAGCCGCTGGGGCCGATCAGGGTGACGTGCTCGCCGCGCCGCACCGAGAAGTTCAGCCGGTCCAGGACGACATGGTCGCCGTACCGCTTCACGACGTCGTCGAAACGGACCAGCGGATGGCCGGTCCCCGGCGCCGCTTCGGGCGCCGCGGCCGGCACGGCGTCCCGGGGGGCCGCGGCCGCCGTCTTGCGCAGGGGGAGTGGTTCAGTGGCCAAGGCGCTTCTCCAGCTTTCTCATCAGCAGCGAGGTGGGGTAGCTCGCGACCAGGAAGACCAGGCCGGCGAGCGTGAATGCCTCGGTGTACGCGAAGTGGTCGGCTCCGTACTTACGGGCCTCGAAGACCATTTCCTGCACCGTGATCACGGCGAGGAACGGGGTCTCCTTGAACATCGAGATCGCGTAGTTGCCGAGGGCGGGCAGCACACTGCGCACCGCCTGCGGCAGGATCACGGCCTGCCAGGTCCGCCGCGGGGTGAACGAGAGCGCCCGGCAGGCCTCCCACTGGCCCTTCGGTACGCCGTCGATCCCGGCGCGGTACACCTCGGAGGTGTACGTGGCGTAGTGGACGCCCAGCACCACGATGCCGATCGTCAGCGGTTCCACCGAGGTGAACAGGGCGGCGGCGCCGACCAGTTGGACGAGCAGCGGGGTGGACCGGATGAACTCCATCAAGGCCCGTACCGGCACCGTCACGAACCTGCTCGGGGCCCGTCCGGCGACCGCGATGGCCAGGCCCAGGACGGCGGCGACCAGCGTGCCGAGGACGGTCGCCAGCAGCGTGACCTCGAAACCTTTGAGCAGCAGGGGCAGGGCGTCCCCGGCGGCGTTCCAGTCGAAACCGTTCACCGGGCACCTCCCGCCGTCGAGGCGACGGCCTCGGTGGCGCTGCGGCTGCGCAGCAGCGAGCCCGCGCCGGTGTGCAGCCCGAGCCGCCGCTTGGCGCCCCGCTCCAGCAGATTCATCAGCAGGGTCAGCGCGTAGGCCAGCACGAAGTAGACGACCAGCAGGGTCAGATACGCGGTGACCGTCTCACCGGTACGGTCGCGCAGCTGCTGGACCACGGTCATCAGGTCGGCTGCGGAGATCAGCCACAGCAGCGGGGTGCACTTCAGCAGCTGGATCAGCAGATTGGTGAAGGACGGGATCATCTGCACCCAGGCCTGCGGAAGGATCACCTTCCGCATCCGGTGCAGCGGCGACATGTTCAGCGCGACGGCGGCCTCGTACTGGCCGCGCGGCACGGAGCCGATCGCCCCGCGCACCACCTCGGCGCCGTACGCGCCGTAGTTGAGACCGAAGGCGACGACACCGCAGAACAGCGGGTCCAGTTCGTACCCCGTCAGTGTCGGCATCGCGTAGTAGAGCCAGAACAGCTGGATGTAGAGCGAGGTGCCGCGGAAGAACTCCACGACCACGCGTGACACACCGCGCAGCACCAGCAGCCGGCTGACCGACATCAGGCCGAGGACGAACGACAGGAGCAGGGCTGCCAGCGCGCCCAGGACGGTGGCTTCCAGGGTCACCCACAACCCGGAGCGCAACTGCGGCAGATCATCGAGGAAGGCGGAGAAGAAATCACTCATGCGGCGCGGTCCGTCCCCGTCAGCCCTTGCACAGATCGGCCGTCTTCAAAGTGGCCGGCGGGAGCTCGGTGGCCCCGAAGCCGTAATCCTGGAGCAGGCCCACGTAGCGAGACTTGTCCGCGACGATCTTCTTCAGCTCGCGGTTGAAGGAGTCCCGCAGATCCTCGTTGCCCTTGCGGAAGACGGCGCCACCGGGGCTGTACTGCTTCTTGCCGTCGAGCTCCGGCAGGAAGGCCTCGGTGACCTCGGTGCCGGGGTTCGTCTTCGCCAGCCAGCGCAGCGAGATCCCGGTGAGCAGGAACGCGTCGATCCGGCCGCCCCTGAGCGCGTCGGCGCCGTCCTGCGGCTTCTGCAGTGTCTTGATCCGGCCCTCGGGGATGCCGGCCCCCTCGGCGTACTTGGCCTCGACGGCGCCCGACATCACCCCGACGGTGATCCCGGCGGCCTTCGCGGACGCCAGATCGGTGATCTTCTTCGGGTTGCCCTTCTTCACCATCATCGCGGTGGGCGAGATGAACTCGGGTTCGGAGAAGAGGGCGTTGGCGCAGCGCTCGGGGGTGATCGCCATGCCGGCGCTGACCACGTCGTACTTGCCTGCCTGGAGTCCGGGGATCAGACCGTCCCATTCGGAGAGCGTGGGCTTCAGCTCGTCGACGCCGAGCGCCTTGAAGATCTCCCGGTGCAGGGTGGGCGCCTCGCCCTTGAGCTGCTTGCCCTCCAGATAGCCGTACGGGGCCTCATTGGCGTACGCGACCCGGACGAACCCCTGCTTACGGAGCTTTTCGAGCGCCCCCGCACCGTCCGCGGAACCGGCGTCGGTCTTGCTGCACGCGGAGAGCAGACCGGGAACGACGAGCAGGCCACCCACGGCCGCCGATCGGTTCAGAAAGCCCCGGCGGGACAGGTTCGGGAAGTCAGCCATGGTTCGCAATCTCCTGGAGGGGTCGAACAGTCCGGACAGGGTGAGCGCCTGCCCGATCCCGTACGTCTATGCAGGAAGAGGCCGCATGTGACCGAACGGTGATCGGACGGTGACCTTCCCGTGTCCCGTGCGGGCCTGGGGAGCCGGCCGGTGCGCGGCGCGTATTGCCCGCCGCGGAACGGCCCATGACGGTTGGTCAGTTGCGTGGGTCCGTGGCGGTGGGCCGGGTGCCCGGCGGGCCGGACCCGCCCCGCTCACTCGCCCGGCTCCCGCACGGGGACGTAACCGCGTTGCTTGTCCACCACGTTCGGCAGGGGCTCCCCGGCCGCCCAGAGCTCGTACATCGCCACGAACTGCTCGCTCAGCCGGTCCCGCCAGCCCGCCGTGTCACCGCTCATGTGCGGCGACACGATCAGATCCGGTACGTCCCAGAGCGGGCTCTGCGGCCCCAGGGGCTCCTGCTCGAACACGTCGAGCGCCGCGCCCGCGATCCAGCGCCTGCGCAGCGCCTCGGCCAGGTCCTCCTCGACGACCAGCGGTCCGCGCCCCACATTGATGAAGCGGGCCGACGGCTGCATCAGCCCGAAGAACCGGGCGTCGAACATGGCGCGGGTCGACCCGGTCAGCGGGGCCGCGCAGATCACCCAGTCGGCCAGGGCGGTCAGCCGGTCCAGATCCTCGGTGCCGTGGATGGTGCGCCGCGCCCTGCGCCCCACGAGCGCCACCTGGACCCCCAGCGCGATCAGCAGCCTGGTGATCTCCCGCCCGATCGGGCCCGCGCCGACGACCACCGCGCGGCTGCCCGCGAGCCGGGTGGTCTCGCGGTGGCGCCACTGCCGTCGCCGCTGGAGCTCCAGCGTGCCGGGGAGGTCCTTCGCGAACGCCAGCACCAGGCCGGTCACATACTCGGCGACGGGCCGCTCGAAGATGCCCCGGGCGTTGGTCAGCACCGTGTCGGAGGCCGTCAGTTCCGGGCAGAGCAGCCGGTCCACGCCCGTGCTCGCGGTGTGCACCCAGGCCGGGCGCGGTCCGTCGCCGGGCCAGGCGGCCCGTACCGCGTCGGAGGCGAAGTCCCACACCAGCAGCACATCGGCCGTCGGCAGCCGCGCGGCGAGCCCGGCCTCGTCCGTGTACCGGATCCGGGCCCGGCCGGTCAGCCGGCCGAGCCGCGGCGACGGGTCGGTGTCCAGGACGAGCAGGGTGGGCTCTGACATGAGAGGCGGTCGCTCCGCTGCGTCTGGGAGGGGCGGATTGACCACGCTCGCACCCGCCCCGGCACCCGTCAACAGGTCACGGCAGAGGTCACGACATATGGAGGAATACTTGGAGGGAACGGGGTGAATGGTCACGGGCGGACTCCCCGCTCCTGAGCGGAACAGGGCCGGGCGGGAACAGGCAGGCCGGACAGGAACAGACAGGCCGGACAGGAACAGAAGGTCGGACAGGAACAGGAAGGGTGGACATGACGACCATCGGATTTCTCTACCCGGGCCACTTCGCGGAGGACGACTTCCCGCGGATGGAGATCCTGCTCGACGCCGTCAGGCTGGTGGTGAACCGCACCGACGTCGACGAGGACGCCTACAGGATCGACGCCCTGATGCGGACCGGCGCGCCCGAGCGGCTGGCCGCCGGGGTGGAGGAGTTGCAGCGCGCCGGGGTCGAGTCCGTCGTGTGGGCGAGCGGCGGCGGCAGCTTCCTGTACGGCTGGGAGGGCGCCCATGAACAGACCGCCGCCCTGGCCCGAGCGGCCGGCGTGCCCGCCTCCAGCACCTCGTTCGGCTTCGCCCACGCGGTACGGGAGCTGGGCGCCGACCGGGTCGCCGTCGCCTCCACCTACCCCGAGCGCATCACCGGCCTGTTCGCCGACTTCCTGCACGCCGCGAGCATCGGCGTGGCCGTCACCCACGCCGCCCCGCTCGGCTCGGCCGCCGAGGCCGCCGGCTGGGACCTGGACCGGGTGAAGGAACTCGCCGTCGCCGCCGACCGGCCGGAGGCCGATGTGGTCCTGCTGCCCGACACCGCGCTGCACACCGCCGGGCACGAGGCCGAACTGGAGGAACTCCTCGGCAAGCCGGTCCTCACCGGGAACCAGGTCACGGTCCGGGAGGGGCTGCGCCTGGCAGGGCGCCGCGCATGGTCCCCGCGGCTGGGCAGGATCTTCGCGGCCCGGGAGGCGCCGCCGGCTCCGGTGGCCGTCTGGGGCGAGGGCCGGGAGCGCGCGCACAGCGGGAGGCGGGCCCTGCCCGGAGATGTGCGGGAATAACCGGAGACAACCTCCTGTTATCCACTTCCGGACATACGAGCCGGACGCAGGCGCATCACCGGAGAGGCCAGGACGTGGAAGAGACTCAAGGCGACGGGATCCGTGGCAAGGCGGAGGGAACGGCCCCCGTTCCGCTCTCCGTACTGGACCTGGTGACCGTGGGGCAGGGCCGTACCGCCACCCAGGCGCTGCGTACCGGCGTGGACATCGCACAGCTCGCCGAGCGCCGTGGATTCCACCGCTACTGGGTCGCCGAACACCACTCCATGCCCGGCGTCGCCTCCTCCTCGCCCGCCGTGATCCTGGCCCACCTCGCCGCACACACCGAGCGCATCAGGCTCGGCTCCGGCGGAGTGATGCTGCCCAACCACGCACCGCTCGTCATCGCGGAACAGTTCGGCACCCTGGAGGCCATGGCCCCCGGCCGCATCGACCTCGGCCTCGGCCGCGCCCCCGGCACCGACGGCGCGACGGCGGCCGCCCTGCGCCGCACCGACCGGCTGAACGAAGGCGCCGAAGACTTCCCGCAGCAGCTCGCCGAGCTGACCCGGTTCCTGGACGACGACTTCCCCGACGGCCACCCCTACGCCCGTGTCCACGCGGTGCCCGGCCCGGTCCAGGCCACGGCTGACGGCGGCGTCCAGTCGCCGGCCCGCCCGCCGGTCTGGCTGCTCGGCTCCTCCGGCTTCAGCGCCCGGCTGGCCGGTGTGCTCGGACTGCCCTTCGCCTTCGCCCACCACTTCTCGGCGCAGAACACGATTCCGGCGCTCGACCTGTACCGGGAGTCGTTCCGGCCGTCCGCGGTGCTCGACGCCCCGTACGCCCTGATCGGTGTCTCGGCGCTGGCCGCCGACGACGAACGCGAGGCCCGCCGCCAGGTGCTCTCCGGCGCCCTGTCCATGGTCCGGCTGCGCACCGGCCGCCCCGGCCTGGTCCCGACGCCCGAGGAGGCGGAGGCGTACGCCTTCAGCCCGATGGAGCGCGAGTTCGTCGACAGCTGGCTCGCCAACATCGTCCACGGCACGGCGGACCAGGTCCGTACCGGCCTCGACGACCTGGCCAAGCGCACCGGCGCCGACGAGCTGATGATCACCGCCAACGCCCACGGCGGCGAGGCGCGGCTGCGCAGCTACGAGCTGATCGCGGACGCGTACGGCCTGCCCACGGCCTGACCCGGCCCCGCCGCGCGGTGGCTCAGCCCTGCATCGGGCGGGTGCCGATCAGCTCGGCGATCCGCTCCGGGGCCACCGCGCGCGAGTACAGCCAGCCCTGCCCGGTGTCGCAGCCGATCCTGCGCAGCCGTTCCGCCTGGCCGGCCGTCTCCACGCACTCCGCGGTGACGGTCAGGCCCAGCCGGTGCGCCAGCTGCACCATCGCCTCGACGATCGTCTCGTCGGCCGGGCTCGGGTGGGCGCCGTCGTCGTAGCGGAAGCCGCGTACGAACGAGCCGTCCAGCTTCAGCACCGAGACCGGCAGCCGGCTCAGATAGGCGAGGTTGGAGTAGCCGGTACCGAAGTCGTCGATGGCGATCCGCACGCCCATCTCGCTGAGCGACTGGAGGGCCTGGATCGGGCGCCCGGCCGAGCCCATCACCGCGGACTCGGTCAGCTCCAGCTGGAGCAGCGAGGGGTCCAGGCCGGTCTCGGCGAGGATCTCCGCGACATCGGTGACCAGGTCGGAGTCCCAGACCTGGCGTACGGCGACATTGACGCTGATGAACAGCGGCGGATCGGTGGGGTGCTCCAGCTGCCAGCGCCGGGCCTGGCGGCAGGCGGACTGCAGCACCCACCGGCCGAGCTGGACGATCGAGCCGTCCTCCTCGGCGATCGCGACGAACCGATTCGGCGAGAGCATGCCGAACTGCGGGTGGTTCCAGCGGACCAGGGCCTCCACCCCGCGTACGATTCCGTCGGCCATGCCGACCAGCGGCTGGTACTCGATGGTGAACTCGCCGCGCTCCACGGCGGGCCGCAGATTGGACGAGAGCGTCTGCCGGGTCATCCGGTGGGCGTTGCGCTCCGGGTCGAAGAGCGTCCAGCGGGCCTTGCCGTCCGCCTTCGCCCAGTACAGCGTGGTGTCGGCGGCCTGCATCAGACCGGTGGCGGAGGTGCCGTTCACGGACCGTTCCACCACCCCGATCGAGGCGGACACGGAGAGGCGCTGCCCGGCCAGGTCGAAGGGCTGCTGGAGTGCGGCGAGGACCGCGCGGGCCAGATCGGTGAGCTGCTGCGTGCCGGCGGAGTCCTCGACCAGGATCGCGAACTCGTCGCCACCCAGGCGCGCCACGAGATGGGCGCCGGAGCGGTGCGGGCCGTCCTGGGCCGCGCAGTCGGTGAGCCGTGCGGCGACGGCGGCGAGCAGCCGGTCGCCGATCCGGTGGCCCATCGAGTCGTTGACGGCCTTGAAGCCGTCCAGATCCAGGTAGCAGAGTCCGACCCGGCCGGGGCCGGAGGAGCTGTCGTCGTACGGCGGGGTCTCCAGGACGGCCGAGAGCCGCTCGAAGAACAGCGTCCGGTTGGGCAGCCGGGTCACCGGGTCGTGCATCTGGAGATGGCGCAGCCGCTTCTGCAGCTCGCGCCGGTCGCTGATGTCCGAGACGGAGAGCAGCACCCGGCCGGGCCCGGAGCCGTCGCCCGCACCGGCCTCCTCGGGCATCGGTACGACGGTGACCTCGGCCCACAGCGCGCGTCCGTCGGGGTGCTTGAGGCGGTGGGTGCAGCGGAACCGTGAGCGCCGCCCGTGCAGCACCTCGCGGTACGCGTGCCAGGTGCGGCCGTCCGCCGCGAGGTCGAGCAGATCGGCCGCGGACTGGTTGGTCAGCGTCGCGGCGGAGAGGCCGAGGAGGCCGCCGAGGGCTTCGTTCGCGGTGACGACCAGGCCCTCGTGATCGACGACGGCCATGGGGAGCGTGGCGGCCCGGAACGCGGCCCGGTAGCCGTGCGGCTGGGAGTCCTCGGCGCCGACAGGAGGCCACGGAGCGTGACGTTCCGTGGTCGGCGGACCTGCGGAATGCCGGGGTGTGCCGGCCGCCGGCCTGCGCCCTTCGGGGGTTCCGCTCACCGTTCGCTCCCGCCGTGCAGTTCTGTCCTGAACAGGTGTGGCCGGACTGGCCCGCCGCGTGGAGCGCCTGGGTCGGAGGCGGAATCCACGCGGGAAAGCCTGGTGAAGCATAGAGGCTGGCGCGTCGGCCGTTCCAGCGTCCGAACCTTCCACGCCCGGCGTTCGCCCCGCATGGGCCATTCACGCGAGGTTCCGATTTACCTGAAATCGATCGTTTCCGAGCGGTTGCGTTCCCCTGTGATGCCTCGTTGATCGATTGTGACTGTCTGTGAGGGCGAGGACCCCGGTCGGCCGCTGACTCGACTGGGGCAGCACAACAGGACGAAAGCCTCGAACCATCACAGGGTGGGTGGGTGACCGCAGCTCGCACCCGGAGGTAGATGTGCCGCGTCAGCGCAGAACCGGGGGAGTGGAGAGGCCGAGTCTGCGCGGTGTGGCCGCCGCCGCGACCTCTCTTCTGGCGCTCGCTGCCACCTCCCTCGTCGCCGGGCCCGCCGTGGCCGCCACCGGCGAGGCGGGACCCTGCGCGCTGCCCCGGACCGAGGCGCACCACTCCCTCGGCCTGAGCGACTGGAACGGCGCCTACCCCCGCCCCGACCACCCCCTCGACGCGGTCATGATCTTCCTCTCCTTCCCGGACCACCGCCCCGCCGCCACCCCCGGCCGGCTCGTCGCGGACTACTTCCCCGCCACCAGCCAGTTCTTCCGGCGCGCCTCGTACGGGAAGTTCGCCCTGCGCCCGCACCCGATGCGGCAGTGGATCCAGATGCCCAAGACGTCCGACCGGTACGGCATACGGCGGGACTGGGACAACCAAGGGCGCAGCGCCTATCTGCGCGACGCCGTCGCCACGGCCGATCCGGAGGTCGACTTCTCCCGGTACGACATCGTCTATCTGGTCGCCGACCCGGACGCCCCCGGTGTCGACTCCGACGCCACCAAGGTCGTCAACTTCGACCAGCCGCTGCACGCCGACGGCACGGACATCCGCCGCGTCGTCACCGTCTTCGAGCAGCACCCGCCGGACCGCAATGTGCTGGCCCACGAGACCGGGCACGTCTTCGACCTGCCGGACCTCTACCACCGGCCGTCCGACGGCAAGGGGGACTGGGACACCTACGTCGGCGACTGGGACGTGATGGGCAGCCAGTTCGGACTCGCGCCGGACTTCTTCGGCTGGCACAAGTGGAAGCTGGGCTGGCTGGACCGCAGGCAGGTGGTCTGCGTCCAGAGCAGCCGGGACATCACCCTGGAGCCGATGGCCGCCGTGCCCGTGCCCGGTGCCTCCATCGGCACCCGGCTCGCGGTGATCAGGACCGGCGAGGGCAGCGCCGTGGCCATCGAGGCCCGCAGCGCCACCGGCAACGACAGCGCGACCTGCACCGAAGGCGTCCTGCTCTACCGGGTGCGCAACGCAACCCCGTCCGGCGGCGGCCCGGTCGAGGTCATCGACACCCATCCCCGCACCGACGCCTGCTGGGACCGCTCGGTCTACGCGCCGCTCGCGGACGCCCCGCTGCGGGTCGGTGAGACGTACAGCATCCCCGGCGGGCACACGAAGGTCGAGGTCGCCGACCGGACGCCGTCGGGTGCCTGGACGGTCCGGATCACCACCGGGGTGTAGGAGAGGCCGGCCGCCGCGCACACGAAGAAGCCCCCTCGCTCTCACGAGGGGGCTTCTTCCGTCTGTGCGCCGCCAGGGACTCGAACCCCGGACCCGCTGATTAAGAGTCAGCTGCTCTAACCAACTGAGCTAGCGGCGCCTGCTGACGTCGTAGACATTAGCATCCGGATCGGCGGGAGGAAAAATCGAATTCCGGACCGCCGACGAGGGCGCCGACCTGGTCACCCGCACGCAGGCCCAGAGCAGTACGTCGGGGCCCGGCAGCCAGGGGCTGCGGGTGTCGGGGGCGACCACCCAGCGGGGGCCCGGGGTGGTGGAGGTGCAGGTCAGGGGCGGGACGGTCACCGCGTCCCCGGCGCCGTGGCAGAGCAGCGGCGGGACCTTGCCGCCGTCGTCGTCCCGACCCAGCGGGCCCGTGGCGGCCCGCGGTTCGGATCCGCCGCCCCACTCCTCCCAGTCGAGCAGCGAGGGAAGCCGCTGGGCGGTGCCGGGCGAGGCGAACAGCAGCATCCGTCCGCGGTGCGTGGCCACCGGCCCGGAGCCGGGACCGTCCGACCACAGGTGCTCCAGCATCCGGCGCCCGAAGAGGGTGGGCACGTTCACCACGTCGAAGGCCGAGCCGCACGGCAGTACCCCGGGCGAGGAGGGATGGGCCTCCCACTGGGCCAGCGTGCTGCGGGGATACGCGGCGGCGCCGGCCAGCCAGGCGGCACCGGCCGCCGTGACATGCGCCGTCTGGTTCGCGGCCTGGTTCCGCAGAACGGCGAAGACATCGGCGCCGCGGTGCGGGGCGTCGCCGTGGTACAGGGTCGAATTGTCTGGCAGCCATGCGGTCATACGGGCATGTCTACCGGGAGTGATCAAGCGGATTCCGAGAGTTTCCGGAAACCGGGACAGGGCGGGGTGAGGAGGAGTATCTTGCGCTCGGGCATATGCCAGTGGTGCTACCCGGAGTGCGGGACCGGCCCTCAGGGAGCGGCACCGCCCAGCAGGCTCCGGCCGAACTCGACCATCTTCTTGGCGTAGTCCTCGGTCCACTCCGCACGCTGCGCGATGTCCGCGGTCGTGAGCCGGTCGAACCGGCGCGGATCGGCGAGCTGGGCGGCGGCGATCGCCTGGAACTCGACCGCGCGATCGGCCGCGACACGGAACGCCACGGACAGTTCGGTGGCGCGGGACAGCAACTCCTTCGGGTCGTCCATCGACTCCAGGTCGAAGAAGTGCTCGGGATCGGCGACCGCCGCCGACGGCTCGAAGAGCAGGGGCGCGGGGCGCAGCCGCTGCTGCTCGTTCCGCTCGGGTTGTGCCATGTGGTGTTGCCTCCTTGGGTCGGCCCGCCGGCCACCCTCCATTGTCCAACGTCCCGCAAGAGGGCCCCCGGCACGGCCGCGACCGGTCGCCGTCATCCCTCCCACCGCACCCGGTGCTCCGCCAGATGTGCCAGCACCGCGTGGTTCGCCTCCCAGCCGTCCGGGAACTTGACCGTGACGCCCAGCTGCACCGGTTCCGTGGACGGGTGCTCGTCCAGCAGCTCGGTGACGCCCGCCCGGCACACCACGACGCAGGCGTGCCGATGGCGCGAGGCCAGCACGCAGAGCCGGCCCGTCTCCAGGTGGAAGGCGGTGGCGTCCGGGCGGCCGGACAGCGGGTGCAGGACCACCGTCACATCGAACTCGCGGCCCTGGAGCCGGTTCGCCGTGTCCACCGCGACGCCCGCCACCCCCAGCTCCGCGAGCGCCGCCCGTACCGCCGCGGCCTGGTCGCGGTGGGCGGTGCCGACCGCGACCCGGTCCGCCGTCACCGGCACCGGGTCCGGCGAGCGCTCGCTGGTCGCCGCGCCGCCCCGGTCCAGCAGCCGGCGGACGACCAGGGCCACCGCGCGCACCGCCTCCGGGTCGGTGCGCGGGGTGTGCCGGGCCGGGAGCTCCAGCAGGCCCCAGCCGGAATCCGCGGCCTCGTCCAGCACCCGATCCGGGGCCGAGCCGTCGGACGCCACACCGAAGGACAGCCGCCGGTCGCCGTGGTCCGTACCGCTGCGGAACGGGGTGTACGGGTAGAACGCGTCCGAGACCAGTGGCGCTGCGGACGCGGGCAGCCGCCACGACACCGGCAGCCGGTGCTGCGGCAGCCCGGGATTGTGCGCGAGCAGCGTGGAGACCGCGCTCGCGGACGGGTCGTACGAGAGCCCCGCCCACTGGTCCGCGCCGACGATCGAGAACGGGTCCAACTGGCC
>NZ_JBEXPH010000153.1:0-20296 GCF_040611955.1 Streptomyces sp. NPDC006510
GAATGGGTCGAGCAGTGCACGTACCACGGGCCCTACCGCGAGGCAGTGGTCCGCTCCCTGATCACCCTCAAGGCCCTGACGTACGCGCCGACCGGCGGCATCGTCGCCGCGCCGACCACCTCCCTGCCCGAGGACATCGGCGGTTCCCGGAACTGGGACTACCGCTACACCTGGCTGCGCGACGCCGCGCTCGCCCTCTCCTCCCTGCTGCGCACCGGATACCGCGAGGAGGCCCGTGCATGGATTGCCTGGCTCGTGCGGGCGGTCGCCGGGGACCCCGAGAACCTGCAGATCATGTACGGCATCGCGGGCGAGCGCGAGCTGGGCGAGGCCGAGCTGGACTGGCTGCCCGGTTACGAGAACTCCGGCCCGGTCCGGGTCGGCAACGGCGCCGCGGGCCAGCTCCAGCTGGACGTGTACGGCGAGGTCGTCCACCTGCTCTATCTCGCCTGGCAGAACGGCATCTGGCATGCCAGCACTGCACAGCTACTGCTGACGCTCGCCGAGCAGATAGTGCAGCGCTGGGACGAGCCGGACGAGGGCATCTGGGAGGTGCGCGGCCCGCGCCGCCACTTCGTCCACTCGAAGGTGATGGCCTGGGTCGCCGTCGACCGCACCATCAAGCTGATCGAGTCCGGGGACGCGGAGGGGCCGCTGGAGCGGCTGCGCGAGCTGCGCGGCGACATCCACCGCGATGTCTGCGACCGCGGCTACGACAAGGAACGCAACACCTTCACCCAGTCCTACGGATCGAAGGAGCTGGACGCCTCCCTCTTGCTGATCCCCCAGATGGGCTTCCTGCCGCCCGACGACAAACGCGTGATCGGCACGATCGAGGCGATCCAGCGCGAACTGTCCACCAAGGACGGCTTCGTGCTGCGCTACCCCACCAAGGGCGAGGACGCCGGCGTCGACGGCCTGGAGGGCGACGAGGGCGCGTTCCTGGCCTGCTCGTTCTGGCTTGCCGACGACCTGGCGATGATCGGCCGGGTCGACGAGGCACGCCAGCTCTTCGAGCGACTGCTGTCCCTGCGCAACGATCTGGGCCTGCTCACGGAGGAGTGGGATTCCCGACTGCAACGCCAGGTGGGGAACTTTCCCCAGGCGTTCAGTCACTGGACATCGATCGAAGGCGCACTCGGCATTGGATCGGTTGAGGCAATCCGCCGGACAGTCACGGATACGGATTACGCCGATTCCGGTCGGGGTGGTGCAGGGATCGCCCCTCAGTGTCGCGACGTTGTGGGCACGGAGCCTGACACGCGCGCAA
The DNA here is from genome assembly GCF_040611955.1 of Streptomyces sp. NPDC006510. Lineage (NCBI taxonomy): Bacteria > Bacillati > Actinomycetota > Actinomycetes > Kitasatosporales > Streptomycetaceae > Streptomyces > Streptomyces sp. NPDC006510. Next base: position 1,271 of record NZ_JBEXPH010000153.1, read on the forward strand.
GGAGCGTCCCGGATCCGTGTGACGGACATGCCCGCGGGGTCACGCCACCACCCCCTCTGCAGGCCGTCCTGTGATGCCCGCCCCCAGCCCCCAGTTCTTGACCGGTAGGGCGCTCGGCGTTCCTCCGGGGCCGCAGGCCCTGCAGCCGATGGAAAACCCTCTCGCGCTCGGAACAGCCGGGACGTTCTTGGCCGCTTCGACATCCGAAAGTGAAAGAACACCCGTGTACGAGATACGTCCCGCCCAGAAGGATGACCTGCCCCATGTGCAGGCTCTGGTGAAGGCCAGGCTCCGGACGCTGGAGCTTCGCGGCGTCGCACGCGGCATGCTGACGCTGACGGATGCCGAACGTGCAGCGTCGGAGCTCGTGGTCATGACCTGGGACGCTCAGGTCGTCGGAGCTGTGACGCTCATCGCGCATATGCCGCACCGAGGGTGGACGGTACGCGAGGCCGCGCAGCCTGCATTCGAGGTTGCTTTCATGGTCACCGATCCGGGCCCGGGCAGTGTGGTCTTGGGGTGGTTGCTGACTCGGTGGGCCGCGGATCTGGCTGCCCGCACCGGCCACGTATTCATCCGGGCCCGCGTCCCCAGCTCTCGGCTGGCCGAGCACTTCCATACGTCCCTCGGCTGGGAGCACGTGCGCCCGGTACGCAATGGCTCCGGCTCCGTGCACTCGCTCATGCAACACCCGGCCGTGCGCTCACTGGCATTGCCCGTGACCGAAGTAGAGAGGTTCACCCTTTTCCCGGCTGAATGCCCTGTACGTGACTGATCCGCCGCCAGCACAGCTCGGCCGGTCCACAACACGCCCCATGCGGTGCGCCGCACCAGCCCGGCAAGGCTCGTCGTCCGCACGGTTCGTCTGCCTCGCCCATGTCTCGCCACAACCCACCTCATTCAGCACCAGGAGTACAGCGTCGTGAGTTCTCCGGCCACCCGGCCGATACCCAGTTCTGCGTCCCAGGACAAGCATCTGTTCGTCTTGCGCCAGGGAGCCCCCAGCGTTCTCGGGGTTCGCCGGGATGCCCGATGGCGACTTCCCGTGTTCCGTGGGAGGCGCCTTCCCCGTGCTCTGGTCGACTATGCCGCACCGATGTTCTCGCTGGAGTGGCTGGTCGAGGACATTCTGAACGGGCGTCCGGTGCCGCCCGCTGTGCCTCGGGAGCGCCCGGCCCTACGGAAGCACCAGGTCGAGCCCGTGAGAATGATGAAGGAGGCATACGCATCCGGAGCGCCTGGCTTCCTTTTGGCTTACCCAACCGGCTCGGGCAAGACAGCGATGGCCATTTGCGGGGCGCTTGATGTGCCGACCGTGCGCAGGGTTCTGGTAGTGACCAAGCTGGATGTGATTCCGGCATGGCGCAGCGCGATCAGGTATTTCGGCAGTGGCGGCAAACGCTGGGTGGTGATCAACCCGGAGCAGTTGTGGCGGCTGTTCGATCACCCTTGGCAGCCGCTCAGTTCTCTCCCGGTCGACAAGGCCGCCGAGTATGCGGCCGCAGGGGGCGTTCCTCGTGTTGAGTTCGACGCGGTGATCGTGGACGAGTCGCACATGCTGGCGTCCTCTGTCTCCCTGCGGTCCCGGACGATCGACCGGCTGATCCGCCCCGATTCCGGGACCGTGCGGCGGCCGTGGTTCGTGCGTGCCTCGGCTTCACCCTTTTCCAGTCCGGAGGAGACGGCGTATGTGAGTGACCTTCTGGCGTATGCCGCTGGCGTCGACGCACCGGACAAGCTGAGCAGGGTCGAATACCTGACATGGCTGAGCAAGCTCGGGTTCGAACTGAACACGGACCAGCGAGGTCGGTGGGCCCATGACCTGAGCGCCGGTGACGTGAAGATGGTTGAGTCTTTGCTGTTCTCCCAGGGAGTCGGAGCGACCGCCACGGCTGAGGAGCTCGGTCTGCCGTCCATGACCCGGGAGCTGCGCCCGGTGGAGCTCTCCCCCAGCGACCGGGAGCAGTACGAGTCCGCTTGGGCGCAGTTCCGGGCTCATCACGGGCTGGAAGTCAGCGACAACACGCCCGACACGTCCGAGGCGTTGCGCCGTGTGCAGAAGGCTTCGCTTCTCAAAGCGCCGAAAGTGGCGGAGATCGTGGCGGGTCTGGTGGAGGACGGCTACCAGGTGGTGGTTGCCGCCTGGTACCTCGACAACGTTTCTGCCATCGCCCGGCTGACCGCAGTGGAGCTGAAGGCACGGGGGCTGTCGGACCGGGTGGTGGAGATCACCGGTGCCTCGCGTGGTCTCCGGGAGTTGAAACGGCAGGCGTTCCAGGGAGGCCGGGCCCTGGTCGCGGTCACCAATTCCCTGGAGGGCATCAACTTTCATGCCGGCGAACGTGGTGGTGCGGGCGAGGGGGAGGACGCAACGCTGACCCCGCGCGCCTGTGTGATCGCTGATGTCCTGACCGGTGGCAAGCGCGGCCTGCAGGCCGAGGGACGCACGCAACGAGACGGCACGCGCTCGCTGACTCTCTACGTGTACGCGGAAAGCACCACAGAGGAGGAGTGGCTGGCGCGGATGCTGCAGGCCACGGCCGGCACGCAGGCTCTGGCCCAGTCCCCCGGGGGGGCCCGTGCTCTGATGGACCTGGCCACGCAGCTGACCGGCGCCGCAGACGAGGAGCCGGACCAGTGAGAGGCATGTCGACGAGGTCCGGCCCCTCGGCCAGCCTGGCCGTTCTGCCGTTCGTCGAAACGGTGTATCCGTCAGGGAAGCACGCGGTCCTGTCACTCTCACAGGTCTTGGAAGAGGCGGACCAGGTCCGTCTCGCCACGACTGACCCGCTGCTGTGGGCCGCAACGGCCCGGTTGCTCACCGCAGTCGCGTACACGGCGGGGTGCGGACCGTCCGGACAGCACGAGTACTGGCAGCAGATCCGTGACGGCATCGACCTGACGCCGGCGGTGCACTGGGTTCACGACCACGCCGATGACCTGGACGTGTTCCATCCGACCAAGCCGCTGTTCCAGGACGGCTCCCTGCACACAGTCGCCGAGGGCCTGCCCGACGCCGGAATCGAGGTGCTGTACCTGGACATGACGGCGGCCATCCGGCGGCCGCTGCTGTCCGACCACCGCCACCTTTACACCTCCACGCCGGTGAGTGCCGCTCGCGCCGCTGAGCTGCTGCTCGTCCAGCAGATGTGGTGCCTGGGCGGCCGGATTTCCGCCCGGGAGTCCGTCTACGGAAAGGAGTGCTATATCGGGCGCAGGTCTGCTGCGTGCGGTGGACTGGTCATCCAGCCGGACGGCGTCGTGGCGCAGATGCTCGCCTGGCGGCTGATGCCTCTGCCCGGCCCCGGGCTCGGCACAGCCCACTGGACCTACTTCCCCCGCCCGGAACCCTCAAAGGGGCAGGACGTGGGCGAGGAAGGCCCGGTTCCCGATGGGGAGGTGGATGCGTTGACCTGGCATCCTCGCAGGGTCCTTCTTCTACCGCAGGCCGACGGCACCGTGGGCCGTGCGATGTTTGCCCAGGGTTGGCCGGCTGACACGCAGACAGACCGGATCAACGAGCACCCCGGCTGCCGAGACTTCCTGACGACTGGCGCAGGAGACCGCCTGCCTGCAGAAATAGTGACCAGCGAGGAGGACGTCGCGCCCCTCCTCCACGGCTGGTGGACGGCACCCGAATCCAGCTGGGCCCACACCGCGCGCCTGGCCGCCGAAGCCACCACCCGTCACCCGCCGGACGTTCGTGTCACCGGCCTGACTACGTCTCACAAGAAGATCGAATGCGTGAGGCACGTCTTTCTGCCCGGCTCGCTGCTCGCCGATGCCGGAGGGAAGAACGCTTCGGCCTGCGTCATGGAAGCCCGCCGCCGAACCGCGGGCGCCGCGCCCGGTTTCGGCTCCTCCCACCTGTTCCAGGAGAGTTTCATGGTCGCGTCCGACGGTGAGCGGACCCATGCCCTGCTCAACGAGGGACCCGATGTTGACCTTGACGAGAGCCTGTTCACCACGGCCGACACGCCGCACAGACCCGAGGACGACGAGTCCATCGATCCCGTTGACGTGCTGACCCGGAAGCTGGGCAGCTGGGCACTCAGCCGCCACACCCGGGACCTCATGGCGTACCTGGTCTCGTGGGCCGCTGTCCCGTCAGTGACCAACCCGGCCTACGCATCCGTGACCCGGCTCCTGCCCGACGGCCTGCATCAGCCGGGCATGCTGACCGCCGCGCTCTTCGCCGTGCACCGAAAGACGTCCCGGGCCGAGAACCCGTACGGGAACGCTCCGCTGGCCCGGCTGATGCGCGCCTTCGGCACGGGACTCAGCTACGGGCCCCGGCATCAGCCCACCCGCGCGGCCATGACGCGGATGCTCGGTGCGCAGCGACTTGAGGACCTCAGGCCCTTGCTCGTGCAACAGATCCGTTTCGCTGCGGCTCAGGGACTGACCCCGGACTGGAGCAGTCTCATGAACGATCTCGCGCACTGGGGCCCGGGCACCAGGGACCGCTGGCAGACGCAGTTCTACACCCGCGGCCCGCTGCCGCCCCGCGAACGACAGTTCGCGCCCGCTGGAAAAGGAAACCTCCCCGCATGACCACTCAGGCCACCGACCTTGCTGCCAGGCCCGTTCGGGCCGAGGGACAGGTCACCGACGTCACCCAGAGTCCCGGCCCCTTCGTGGTGGTGCACTCACTCACCACTGTGGTTGGGGTGAATCTCAACCGGGACATGAATGACCTGCCCAAGTCCCTTTGGCATGGCGGGACCGAGCGGATGCGGGTCTCCTCCCAGTCCCTGGTCCGGGCCGCCCGCGAGTACATGCGCACGGATGGCAGTCATGACCGCATCAGCGCTCTCTCCACCAAGTCCCTCCCCCACGCGGTGGCCCAGCATCTGGAGACGGAGCACGACGTCGACCCCGCCGACGCGGGACCCGCCGCAGCCCTCATCGTCGCCGCAACCGGCCTGAGCGTCAGCCCGGCCGATCCTGGCCGGACCAATGTCATGGCCTATATGCCCGAAGACAGTGCGCAGCAGCTCAGCCGGCTCGTGCTCTCACACTGGGACGGGCTCGCCGTCCAGCGCGAGCGAGTGGAGGATCTGATCGCCGAAGCACTCCAGCCGGCTGAGCGAGGCACTTCGTCCCGGAGGAAGCCGCGTGCGCCCATTTCGGCCGCTGACCTGCCCGAGAGCGTGGTCACCGCCGCCCAGGCCGTCCTGGAACCCGGCACCGTGGAAGAGATCGCGCTGTTCGGCCGGATGCTCGCCGGGCTCCCCAGCGGCAGGGTCATCTCCGCCGCCCATGTCGCCCACGGTTTTGGCGTCGAGCCTCTCCAGCTGATCACTGACGAATTCACGGCGGGTGACGACTACCAGGACGGCGGTATCTTCGCCAACACTGGCATGCTCGGACGCCAGTACCTGGTCTCGGGCACGTTCTACCGGCAAGCGGCGCTGGACCGGCACCAACTCCGTAAGACGCTAGCCCTGTCCGGGAGGCCCCAGGACGAGGTCGAAGCCTTGGCCCAGAGCGCCGAACGCAGGTGGACACGAGCGATCGTCCGCAGCCTGCCTTCGGGCAAACGCTCACGCACCGGCTCCCCGCCTCGCCCCACCCTGGCCGTGGTCACCACCGCCGATGAGGCGCTGACCGCCTCGCCGGCCTTCGAAGACGCGATCTGTGAGCAGCCCGCAGGCCCTCACGCCGCTACCCGCCTGGCCACCTATCTCCACGAGCTCGGCCTGCGCGGTGGAACGGCTCTGTGGCACTCGCCCACGGGCGACGCAGCACCCGGCCTCCCGGACGTCCTGGCCGTGACGGGGTACTGACGTGGCCACCGTGCTCCTCCGCCTCTCCGGCCCGATGCAGGCCTACGGAACCTCATCCCATTGGGAAGAACGCGCCACCCACTCACGCCCCACGAAAAGCGCGGTCATCGGTCTGATCGTCAACGCTCTCGGTCTCAGCGCCGACACACCGCTGGAGGACTTCATCAGCATGACCTTTGCCGTCCGCGCCGACCGTCCCGGCCGGCAGATGCGCGACGAGCAGACCGCTGGCGGCGGCTGCTTCCCTCCAGCCGATCCGCGACACCCGGACCCGGGCCCGGGCTATGGCGCCCCGCGCGACCCAGCCCTGACACCCGCGGGCACGCTCCGGGCCTCACGAAAGAAGGGCAGCCGCCAACCTGTCCTGGTCACAAAGCACTACCTGGAGGACGCCGCGTTCCTCGCCGGGCTGAGCACCGAGGACCTCCACCTCGCCCGCACCATCGACAGCGCCCTGCGCCATCCGGCCCGGCTGCTCTTCCTGGGCCGGCACTGCTGCCCACCCGCCCGGCCGATCGCCCACGGCGTGACCTCGCACGGGCCCGACCAGTGGCCCAGCCACGTCAGTCTGCTTCCCGAAGCCACCGACGCCCAGCCCGCCGTATGGACCGAAGTGCCGCCCACCACCGGCGCCTTCCCCAGCTCCGAGAATCCCGTGTGCTTCACCGCTCGCTATCACACCACTCTGTTCCTGCGAACCTCGACCGTCCTGCCCCCTGCCCCGGAGCTCCAGCAATGACACCCCGCCCTGCGGCAATCTTCACCACGGTCCGATCGGCACTCACACTCTCCCCACCCGAACAGACTGTGTGCGACGACGTGAACCGCCTCCATTTGCTGGTTCTCTCCGGGTTCGCCAACCAGACCCTCGATACAGCCGAACCAGCAATCCCCCGCCCGGCGCCCGTTCTGTACGCCGCCCGACGCGGCACACCCCAGCCCGACCGGTCCCGAAGACTCACGGCAGCTCCCCCCGAACAGATCCTCGTCCAGGCGCCTCTGCACCCCAACTGGAAACCGCTCCTTGGCGCCGGACGCATCCTCAAAGCAAACGTCTTCCCAGTCGAGCATCACGTCACAGCCGGCGACATCATCGACATACAGATGATCGCCAACCCCACCATGAGAGACACCCCCACCAGGAAGCGCATCAGCCTGAGCGCGCCCGACGAAGCCGCACACTGGCTGCACCGCTACCTGACACGCAGCGGCCTGGAGACGTCACCCCACCACATCGATCCCGGCGAGCGTGTATGCATGACCGGTACGCGCACACGGACAGGAGACCGAATCACCGCGCACTACCGGGAAATGACAGCCCGCAGCCGCGTTCTCGACCCTGAACTCCTTGTACACGCCCTGGCACAGGGCGTCGGCCAGGCCAAGGCATACGGCTGCGGTCTGCTGCGCATCCACCAGGTCCGGTAGAGCCCAACACCCGGTATCCCAGCGCGTGTATTCTTCCTGCTGAGACTCCAACTCCCAACTCGTGGGTCTGTACCACGCGCTGGGAGCTCAAGGCCGCTCTGCACTCGAATCTCCCCACTCCGGTGGGGTCGCAGTGATCTTCAAGAAGCGCAGTCCACCCTCTCCTCATATCCGTGAGGATGCACCGTTCTGAGGGAGCTCAAGGCCGCTCTGCGCTCGCATCTCCCCACTCCGGTGGGGTCGCAGTTCCCATCGACGCCCACGGCAGATCGACCGAAGGACACGGCCTCTTCCTGCTGGAGGGCCACGCCTACTGGGCCGACCAGCAGATCACCACCAAGCTCCTCGGCGAGCCGGTACCGACCGGAGGAATCAGCCCCCACGCCACACTCCGCTACCGGGCCCTGGCCGAAACCCACCAACGCGCCAAGACCCTGAAGTACCTCAACGCGGCCGCGGCACAAATCGCCCGCACAGAACCCGGCCGGCGCTAAGGGACGGGCCCTGTTGGGCTCTGTTCGTGCCGGTGGTCGGGCAACCTGCCTGGCTGATCTCGCCGCCGGGCTCACAAGCAGCGAGCTGCGCCAAATTCATATGTGTTACGCGCGAAAAGAAACGAGGTTGCACACAGACATGGTCTCCCGCGAACACCTCTTAGAGATTTTCGGAGAAGATACCGTGCTCCTTCCTTTCGAGGCGCTTCCAGAGGACGTCCGACTGCGCCCTTCCGGACAAACCCTGACGCATACCGGGCTTCCCGAGAACTTACTGGACGCGATCACTTCCGTACCTGGGTTGGAAAATGGCGCAAAAACGTATGGCGAACACTGTGAAGATGTTGGCATTGAATCCGACGCGCGCATTCACGCAATGTACCGGATTGGACTCGCAGGTACAGGTAGCATTCTCGTCGAACCCGTCACCGGAGATGTTATTTATGCAGATACCGAAGCTGACACCGTCTGTCGGGTCAATACGTCAGTCGAAAAGTATGTCGAGTTCCTCTGCTTGCTGGAGAAGGGGCGCGAATGCTTCGATTTTCTCGATGAAGAGGAGGTCACAGTCCAACGTAACAAGCTTTCCGACCTGTTACGGAAAGCCGACGAGAATACCTGGTGTACGGCTTCTGCGTTCTGGCGTTGGGTCATTGCCCAGATCAGCGCGGACGACTACCGCGTATTTTGATGCGCGAAATAGTCGCACATAGTCACCTCAACCGCTCTTGGAACGTGTTGGTCGAGTGGGCCCTGGTCAGCGATCTCCAGGTGGTACACACATGAAGGCAGGGCCTCTCGATAGCTCGGGGATGCGAATCGAACCGAGCAATGCCCTGCGGCGTGAACGACCACGCCGAGATACTGGCCGCGATCGAGGCGTGCGTGGCCACGGTGTCCCGGTGAAGGTCAACGTCGTGGTGATGGCGGGGATCAACACCCCGGAGATCGAACCGCTGATCGCGTGGTGCGAGGACGCCGGAGTCGACAGCGTCAAGCTTCTGGACATCATCAAGGACCTCGGCGAGGGCAGCGAGAGCTTCGCCCGGCGCCTGGATAGCCCTATTCATTTCTCAGCCACCAACGACCGAACAAAGGGAAGCGATCGTAAAGTGAGGGATTTCCCGGCTTACCAGGGAGACATCAACAGAGTGTCCCTACTCCGTGAAAAACAAGGGAATGCATGACGTCGATGCCGGTCTATCGGGGCAACGGGCCGGGGCTGGCTACCGGCCCATAGGGGCTGCTCAGGGCCTGTGGCGCGCTCGTGCTGCGGCGGGGCCTCCTCGGTCACCAACAGACGGGCAGCACCACCCCGCCAGCCTCCACCAGGCTTTACGGCTGCTGTCACGAAGGTTCCCGGTCCGCCAGGCGCAGGTGGCGGTCAAACCAGCGCTGCCACAGCTGCGCGCCGCGCTGCTCACCGCCTTTCGACTGTACGCTCCGTCGCTGGTCAACAGGACGGACGCATGGCCGCGCCCGTGCCGGTCACCAACGAACCCACCCCGCTGCTGCCGTCCGTACCGGGCCCGGAAAAGCCCGTGGCATAAGCAACGCAGTCACCGTTGCGTCCGGAGGTCAGGCGACCGCGTGGAGCAGTGCGGGCACTCCTTCCGCCTCACTGAATTCTCTGAAGCGCGGAACGAGGCCCTGTACGAGTTCCACGCATCGGGGGGCGCCGATGCGTTGCGCGAGGTTCAGGGATTCGGCCGCGACGGCGGCGGCGAGGTCTGGCTCACCGAGGTCGAGATGCGTCCTCGCGCGGTACGCGAGGAAGACGCCGCGGGTCTTGTCACGGCTCGGGGGCAGGAGTGCCTGGCCTTCCTCGATGAGTTGGTGGGCTCGGCGGGTCTCGCCGAGATCGTTGAGGCTCTGCCCGGAATCTACGGAAAGGTCCGCCTCGGAAAGCCAAGAGCACCAGGCGGGGACGGGATCAAGGGCTGGTGTGCTGAGCAGGTGCTCGGCGGCGCCCAGAGACCGAAGCGTGGCGCGGCGGTCGCCCTGCGCCGCCAAGGCGCGGGCGAGACGAAGGTGGAGCAGGGACCGGGCGGCGGGGTGCTGGGTGCGGGTCAGGGCCCGTTCCAGGATGCGGGCGGCCGTGCGGGGGTCTTCACGCCAGGAGGCCTGGTAGGCAAGGTCGCTCAGAAGCGCGGCCCCCATGTCATGGTCGCCGCTGGCGTGGGCGCTGTGGAGACCGGCGATCCAGAACCGGCCGGCTTCACCGTGGAGCCCTTGATCGAAGCGGTGCCAGGCGGCGGTCTGGGAGAGGCTCGCGGCCAAGGCGTGGAGGCGGAGGCCGAGGGCCGGGGAGTAGCAGCCGTCGGCGATCAGATCGGTGACGGTCGTCAGGTGGGCGTCGATCAGGGGCGCAGTGTGCTGCCGTTCCTGTGTGGCCAGACTCGTCAGCCGTGCGCTGGTCTCTTCCAGCAAAGCGACGAGGTCCTCGCCGACCGATTTCCCTTGGGTACGTTCGGTCACCCCCAGCCATGCGTCGGTAGTGGCCCAGGTGCTGGCCAAGGTGGTCAGGGCGGTGCCGGAGATCGCGGACAGGACAAAGCGGCGGGATCGGTCCATGGATGCTCTCAATGCTTCTCGCAGGGCCGGCACGGTACTGGCGGGACCCAGGGGGATCACACCGGCGTCAGGCAGCCAGTTCGGCCACGCCTTGACGTCGACGTTCTCCAGGGGGATCCCGAACACCTCGGCGATGTACTCCTGGGATTCAGCGTCGGGTCTGACACCGGTGACTTCCCATTTACGGATGCGCTGTTTGTCCACGCCGGACCGCAGGCCGCGGCGGGCGGCTGCCGCGCAGATCTCTCGGGCGAGATCGACGCCGGTCATGCCAGCGGCTGCACGTACCAGTGCCAGGGGGTGGGTGTTCTCAGCCACTTCGTCATCCAATCAGCAGCGTCGGCGCTGAGCGTAGCCGTGAACCGGCCGGGACTACCGCCGGGACTACCGCCAACTCCTGTCGGGAAGCGTCCAGTTGATCGACACTCGATCATCCCAGCGACCGTGTGCGCTGGCGGCAAGTTCCGGCAGTCCAACGCCGGGCTCCCAGTTCTCCAGCAGTCGGCCCGTGGCAGGGCCGTGCAGAGCACCACCGAGACCGTTCAAGTCCAGTGTCACCTCGAAGGATGCCTCGTGAAGCTGACTACCCCTTCTGTTCGGCGGCGCAGCCGGACATGCTGTCCCGCCTTGGCGCCGGCGGCAGCGTCGTGACTGGTGAGATGCGTATGCCAGGCCGCCCGGACATCGCGGGGGACCTGATCGCCTGGGTCGAGGCCGCAGGAGCGACATGGCGTGCCCCGGGGCATGAGCGCGAGGCCGCGTCGGAAGGCGTCGTCCAAGCAGCGCGACATGCCGTCGTCGCCGATGCGCAGGCCCTGCGCCGGATCGTCGCACGGCTGGGCTGCTGGCCGGGACGCACGCTGGTCGGTGACGCCGGGTGCCGGGCCGCGCTGGCTATTGCCCTGAACACCGACCACGATCCGGCCTTCCAGGTCACGCTGCTCAAGATGCTCGCCGAGGCCGTGCGCCGGGGCGACGCGGCGGCAGCGCAGTGGGCTCATCTGCGTGACCGGTGCCTTGTGGGAAGCGGGCGCCCTCAGCAGTACGGTACGCAGTACTGGCTGTGTGACGGGCGGCTCGTGATGTACACCGCCGCCGCCCCCGAAAACCTCGACAAGCGCCGGGCCAGCGTCGGCCTGCCGCCCCGTCACGACCAGCTCACGGCGCTGGAGCGACGTCACCTCCCGACGCAGGGCCCGGCCGAGGTCACGAGCGAAAGGCCTGCGGCGTGAAGAGCTCTGAGCAGGCTAAGGCCGGGCAGCGCAGCGGTTCTCGTCCACACGGACAGGAACTGCGGGTCCTCGTTGGCGGTGTCGACATGGCCGGGAAGTCCACCCTGGTGCGGGCTCTGGTGTCCGAGCTGGAAGGGCGAGGGGTTTCGGCAGTCCGTCACGGTGGCATGCTCGCCGGCCTTCACCCCCTCCAGCCTCTGCTGCGCCAGTTGTCCTCAGCCCGGCAGCCGGACAGCTGGTGGACAACCACCGCCTACGTGATCGGCGGGTTCCTGCTCGACGGGCTCCTCGTCCGCCTCATCCCTCCGCGTCCGCGGGGACACGTGATCGTCCAGGACGGCTACGGCGACAGGAGGACGACATGACTCACCCGGAGGAGCCACGGGAGTTACGGGAGTCACGGGCCCGGACCGTCGTGCCGCTCCTTTGCCACATGCTGGAATCTCCAGAGCTCAACTGCGCTTCACCGAACAAGTTCCGGGTCCTCTGGCCGATCATGGCCGAAGACGCCGCGAAGGCGTTACAAGAGCCGCGACTCGCTAGGGTCCGGCCCTCCCCAGCTACCTACAAACGGTGGCTGGCCGGCACCCACATCCCCCGCGGAGACCTGCGCACCATCCTCGAGGCCTATTTCGGCAAGAAGGTCGAGGCCCTCTTCCAGCTCGTCCCCGTACGCGACATCGTCCGCCCCCGCCCGCTCGACCGAAGAACGCGCACCGCGGTACGAACCCTGGACTACACCTGGCCCACGTCCCGGCACGTCCCCGGCGAACCGGACGCTGGAACCTTCGGCAGCTGGGAGCTCGCCGGCGGACTGCACTTCGACGGCACCTCGATCGGCGTGCAGATCTACGAAGCTGAGCCCCGCGCCGACGTCATGGAGATCAGCCCCGCAGACCTCCCCCACCTGGAGACCTTCGTCCGCTCCTCGCGCAGGGGCGTGATTCTGGCCTCCCCCGGTGCCGCCGGCGGGTCCGGGCTGTACGTGATGGACGCCGCGCTCGCCCGCCAGAACCTCGTTGTGGGCCAGGACACGCGCGTACCGCTCGCCTACCAGCTGGACGACCTGGTCTACGCCATTATCTGGGCGCTGCACGTCATGGACGACGGTCTGCTGGCGGATGACAATCCGCTCTCCGACCGTGCCGAGCAACTTCGGCACTACGTCAGGATCAGTAACTCGGCACCGCCGCGATCCGAGATGCCCGACCTGTCCCCCATAGGCGCCGCATGGTTGGGCTCCAGCCTCTGCGCCCAGTACATCGTCCGCCATCTCGGCGACCTTCCCGAGGTACCGGCGTTCTGGACCCGCGAAGCCACCGGGGAAGAGTGCGCACCCTGGCTGCTCTTCAGGCACAAGCACGACTACCTGCAGAACGTCGCCGATCGCTTCGCGGGACCAGGGAGCGCGCTCGGGCGCGCGTTCTGCGTCCCCTCATCCGTCGTCCGGTCAAGCGAGGGCTATGAGCGAATTCTCTTATTCCTCACGATCGCCATGATGGAGATGCACGGGGTCAAGGTGTGGCTGACCGCAGAGCAGGACTACCAGGAGGTCGAGGGGTTCGTCCTGGCGCGCCACCAGGCCATCCTCGCGAACTGGGTGCGTGGGGAGTCCGTCTGGCGGGTCGCCACAACCAGCGCGCGCCGGGAGGTCGCCCCCTACCAGGAGGTGATCGGCAACGCACGGGCCCACAGCCTGGTCGACGGGCCGACGTCGGCGGCACGGCTCGCGGCCCTGGCCGACTACCTCGACCTGGACTGGGCCTGGTTGACCGGCCGGTGCCGGAGCCTGGCCGAGGAGGGGCTCACCGGCATGCTGCGTCCCCGCAGCCGCCTGCTCACCCTCAGCGCGCTCGACCGGACCCTGTGCTTCCTCGGCAGGCTCGGCGGCCCCGCTGACGGCCGATAGGCTCAACTTGCCTTACTTTACCCACGATTCGAGGACTGCGCGTTGACGAAACCAAGCTCCCCTCCCACGGTGCTCGTGATCGGTCTCGGCGGCACCATCGCGATGACCCCTACCACTACGGAGGGCGCGGCGAAGCCCACGCTGAGCGCGGAGGACCTGCTCGCGGCCGTTCCGCAACTGGCCGCCACCGGCATCGTCGTCAAGACGCAGTCGTTCACGGTCAAACCGGGCGCGTCCCTAACATTCGACGAGATCGAGGGCCTCCTCGGCCAACTGCATGCCATGGACGGTCAGGGTGCCGTCGACGGCTTCGTCGTGACCCAGGGGACCGACACCCTGGAGGAGACGTCGTTCCTGCTGAGCCTGCTGTACGGGGGCGAGACTCCTGTGATCGTCACGGGCGCGATGCGCGCCCCCTACCTGGCCGGAGCCGACGGGTCGGCGAACCTGCTCGCCTCGGTCACCGTCGCGGCGAGCCCCCAGGCCCGCGGCCTGGGCGTCCTGGTCGTCTTCAACGACCAGGTCTTCGACGCCGCGAGGGTCCGCAAGATCCACAGCACCAGCACGAATGCGTTCGCCTCGCCCGACACCGGCCCCCTGGGCACCGTGGTCGAAGGCCGCCTTCGACTCCTTGCCGTCCCGGCGCACAAGCCGCTGCCCCTCCCTTCGGCGACGGCGCGCCGGGTCCGCGTCGGGGCGTATGCCGCATCCCTCGGCGACGACGGCAGCCTGCTGGCGCCGCTCCTCGAACAGGTCGACGGCATGGTCGTCGCCGGCTTCGGAGTCGGCCACGTACCCGCCGCCTGGGTGCCCGTCCTCCAGGAGGCCGCCCAGCGGATCCCGGTCGTCCTCGCCTCACGCACCGGCGGGGGAACCACCCTCACGCAGTCGTACGGCTTCGACGGCTCGGAGAAGGACCTGCTGGACCGGGGCCTGATCGGCGCCGGCCACCTGGACCCCTACAAGGCCCGCCTGCTGCTGACGGTCCTGCTGCGCAGCGGCGCCGACCGCAGCGCGGTCATCGCCGCCTTCGCTCCTGCCGGGACGACACCGGAGGGCCGTGGCTGATGCGGCACGCAGAGCTGACGATGGGACGCGGCTTCGCGCTGGCCTTCGACGACGGCGACGACTTCGTCGCGGAGCTGACCGGCTTCTGCACCGAGATGGGGATCCGGCAGGCGATCGTCCCGATGTTCCTCGGCGGGTTCCGGCAAGCGACCTTGGTGGGGACGAACGGCACGCTGGAGGACCCGGACGCTCCCGTCTGGGACGAGACGGTGCTGCACACGGTGGAGGCCGTCGGCGCGGCCACTCTCGCCTGGAGCCCGGAGAACGACACCCTCGCCCCGCACATCCATGTCGCGGTCGGTCGCAAGGACCTCGCCGCCGCCGGGAGCGTGTCACATCTGCTGCGGGCGCAGGTGCAGTTCATCCAGGAGATGTTCCTCCAGGAGGTCCTCTCCCCCCGGATGGTGCGACCGCTGTGCGGGCCACACGCCGTCCCGACGCTGGGCTTCGCCCCGCGCCCCGAGACCGGAGCCCTTTGACTCCTCCGACACGACCCGATCGTCCGCAACGCCGGACGTGCCACGGCACACGCCGGTGATGTCAGCGCCCGTCAGGAGCCAGACCGTGAAATCGTGCGACAACACCTCTGTCGGCGTCATCATCACCGACCACCAGGGCCGCTACCTCATGTTCGATCGCGCCACCTTCCCCGTCGGCGCGGCGCCGGCTGCCGGGCACTTTGATAACCACGGCGGCGCTGAGGCCGCTGGCCGCGCCGAGGTCAAAGAAGAACTCGGCCTCACCGTCACCAGCCTCACCCGCGTCACCGGCGGCTGGCGGGATAACTCATGCCGCCGCCGTCCCGGCGCCCGCGGCACCGGCACCGGCCACAACTGGACCGTCTACCAGGCCACCGTCACCGGCGACCTCACCCCGAGCGCCCGCGAGACCAAGAATGTGCGCTGGATCGCCCCCGCCGCCCTGCAGGAGCTGGCAGACCGCACGGTTGCCTACGCGCAGGGACGCGTGACGGACGCCGAGTTCGAGGCCGCGCCCGGCCTCGAGCCGGTGTGGATGCAGTGGCTCGCCGACATCGCCGCGATCAAGGTCAGCACCGACGAACTGCTCCAAGTGGAGCTGCTCGCCCGATGATCACCGCCCCGCCCCCGAAGCTGACCCTCTGCGGCCTCCTCCTCTCTCCGGGCGTCGGCCGCGCCGATATGCCTGGGCGGGAAGGGGAGTCCTGCTGTGCAGGAGTGAGGGCTGGGCGAGCGCGCCGGCCGCGAAGGTCCGCGGCTCAGCGAAGAGCGTCGCGCAGGGCCTGCTCCAGGGCAGGTAGCTGCTCCAGAATCGTCAGCGCGGCCGCGTGCCGTGCCCGTGCATAGGACTCGAGTGCGGCGTCGACGAGGTGGGGTCGGTCCACGGGTGCCGACAGCGGGAAGGCCGAGCAGAGCATGGCGGCGCAGCCGACGCGAACCGAGGACAGGAGGTCGGCCGCGGGCGCTGTGGGCTTGGCGTCTCGGTAGGCGATGGCGAGGTCGGTGTAGCTCGTTAGCCACTTCTCGACGCCGTGGGACTGGAAGCTCCTGGGGTCGCAGCCCAGGCGCATGAGTTCCCAGGCGAGGTAGCCGGGTGTGGGTGGTCCGAAGTCCACGAGCGCGGCGACGTCATCGTTCCTCAGCAGGACGTTCGGGCCGGCCAGGTCGCCGTGCATGACCTGGACCGTCAGAGGCGGAAGGCCAGCGAGGATGCTCTCGACATCCCCCAGGACGGCGTGCCGCTCCCGTGCCGCCTGCAGAGCCCAAGCCTCGAACTCGCCCAGCCTGGGCCTGCGCTGGAAGGCGAAGATCAGCCTGGCAAAGCGGTCTCGGGCAGTGGCGACGTCGCAAATCGCGGCACCGGGTTTCAGCACGGGCGCGGCGGCGGGATGGGTGGCGAGTCGGCTGTGGAGACGGCCCATCGCTTCGCCGACCGCCGGCCACCGTGCACCGGTCAGGGTGCCCTCGGCGGTCTCGGTGTGCGGCACGTACGACCACAGGGACATCGGCAGCCGCCCGTGGGTCGCGATGAGTTCGTGCTCGCGCGTGCGGGTCGCCCGCGCGGTGGCGACGCCCCCGTCGGCGGCGTACTCGGACAGTTCGACCGACGCCAGCTCCACGTCCAGGTTGCTGCCCACGCGGTAGACCTTGCCGAAGTGCTGACGGCCCGCCTGGTCCACGATGGCGTAGTTGTCCGTCGCAGTGCCTTCCGGGATGCGCGTGATCTCCGCCGGGCGCAGTCCGTACGCGAGCACCAGCGTCTCGGCGATCGCCGCGATCTGCTCATGCGCGCCGGAGGCGGGAGGCGCGGCGGCGGAGCGGCCGGGGCCCGGCTGGTGGGATGCGGTGGACATGATCTCCTCGTTGAAATGCACAGTGGTAGTGGTCGGGCAGCCGACCCCGCATCCATCCCGGTTCCAGCAGCATCCTCAGCGGCCGACAGACGGTCTGGCTGTGTTCGACGAGCCGGAGTTGGCATACCGCCGAGGCCCTCCCCAGTGGGCAGCCTTCGTCAACGCGGTCGGCTGGTCGTTCTTCGCTCGTTCGGGTGGCGGCAGTCTCCGGGATCGCCCCGGCACCGCCACCGGCTGCCGATAGGGGATCGGCTGACGAGGCCGACGCCGGGGCGCGATGCCGCAGGGAGTGGCTGCTTGAGGCGGCGGCCGGGCAGGCGGTGCCGGCTCTTCGTCGCGCTGGAAGCCAGGGCGGCCTCGGACTGGCCGAAACTGGGGCCGGGTGGGTGATTGGCGAAGCGCCACCGGGCAGGGATCTCCGTCGCATAGAGTGCGGGCGTGTTCGCGGTTCGCCGTAAGGCGATCTTGGGCGCCTTCGTACTCGTCGCCGCGAGGCATTCCTCGGGCAGCCCCACCAGGAGGAACAGTGTCGTCCCTGCGAGTGATCACCCCCGAGGAGAAGCTCGCCGAGGCGAAGGCGCAGCTGAACTTCCCGCGGATCGTCGCGATCTGCGGTTCCACCCGCTTCATGGCCGAGATGGCCGCGGCAGAGGTGCGGGAGACCGAGGCCGGGAGGATCGTCGTCAAGCCGGGCTGCGATCTGAAGTCTCCGCACCCGCTCTGGGCCGACCCGGTCGAGGCCGAAGCGCTGAAGGTTCGGCTCGACGCACTGCACCGGTCGAAGATCCTTCTGGCTGATGAGGTGCTCGTGGTCGGCGACTACATCGGTGACAGCACCAGGTCCGAGATCGCCTACGCCCGGTCGCTGGGCCGGCCCGTGCGGTTCACGCACCCCGAAGTCGACCCCGACGCCTGAACGCCCGCCAACGCGCCGTCCGCCGCCACCCGGTCGGGGTTGATCGTCCGGCCGGCGGCACGGCGGCGCGAGCGTGCTCAAGGTGCTGCGGGTCACATCGCGGCCGTGATGGCGGCGGTGAGCTGCTGCTGGTGATCCATCAGATAGAAGTGGCCGCCATCGTACCTCTCGAGTCCGCGGAAGTCGGTCGTGAGCGCCTGCCAAGCGAGGAGCCGGTCCTTGCCGATCAGGGTGTCGCTCCGACCCGCGAACGCCGTGAGCGGGACGGGCAGCGGCTCCGGGCTGCGGGGCGCGGTCCAGGTGTCCACGAGCTTGAAGTCGGCGCGGAACACCGGGGCGAACTTCTTCCAGATGTCGTCGTTGTCGAGGAGCTGCGGTGGGCTGTCGCCGCCGCTGCGCAGCCAGGCCCGCAGTTCGTCGTCGGCCATCAGGTGGGGGCTGCTGCTGCCGCTGACGTTGCCGCCCGGGGCGCCGTATGCGGAGACCCCCAGCCAGGCGGGGAGCGCTTCGCGCTCGCGGAGGAGCCGGTGGGTGAGCTGGTAGCCGATCAGGGCGCCCATGCTGTGGCCGAAGAACCCGAACGGCCGGTCGAGCAGGGGCGCGATGGCGGCGTGGAAGTACTCGACCAGCTGCTCGCAGTCGTCGATCAGCGGAAGGGCCTGGAGGCTGCCGCGGCCGGGCGCCTCCAGCAGGCACAGTTCCCAGTCCTGGGGGAAGAGCTCCGCCCAGCCCCGATAGAGCAGGTGCGACCCGCCGGCGTGGTGGAACAGGAACACGCGAGCCGCTGGCTCGCTCACCGGCCTGGGGCGGATGAGCGGGGAGGGCGCGGTCTCGCCGGTGAGCTTCGAGGTGACGAACGCGTGCAGCTCGGCGAGGGTGGTGACGCCGCTGGCGGCCACCGCGTTGTCCGGGACGCCGAACGCGCTCTCCACGCGGGTGGAGATCTCCAGCATCAGCAGCGAGTCGATGTCGAGCTCGTGCGCGAAGTACGCATCGTCGGCGACCTCTTCGGGCTCGGTCTCCAGCACGCCGGCTATCAGGGCGCGGAGCTCCTCGATGGTCACGCTCGTCGTAATCATGGGTGTTGTCCTCGTTCCTGCGTGGACGGGCGAAGGGCTCGCGGCGGGCTCAGCAGCAGGGCGGCCGTCGCGTCGTGGCGGGAGCCTCCCGCGGTGGCCAGGACGTTGCCGGTGGCGCCGTTGGCCAGGTGGGCGGCCGCGGCGGCGCACTGCAGGACGCCGAGCGCCCCGGACAGCGGGCCCAGCTGGGATTCCAGGTCGATCC
>NZ_JBEXPH010000154.1:0-20173 GCF_040611955.1 Streptomyces sp. NPDC006510
CGCGGCCGGTGCACCGTCGGAGCTGGAGCAGCGGCCGTCCGGGCGGGCGGTCAAATCGCGGCCCGCGACGACCTGAGCCACCGGTGGCCACCGGCGGCGCGGTCCGGCGGCCGCCCCGCCCCCCCCCGCGAATGGCCCGGCGGCCGCTCCGTCCCCACGGGCGGGAGCAGGCCGGGAACGGTTCGCGGTCTCACGGGCGGGAGCAGGCCGGGAACGGCCCAGGGAGTCTGAAAACCGGGTCCGACCAGGGTGTTCGCCCGGGTGGCGGGAGTGGTGGCGGGCGACACCATAGGATTGGGCCAAAACCACACACCAACCCCTGAGGATCGCTGCATGCCTGGCATCACGCGCGAGGAGGTCGCCCACCTCGCCCGGCTGGCGCGTCTGGAGCTGAAGGGCGAAGAGCTCGATCACTTCGCCGGTCAGCTCGACGACATCATCGGCGCGGTCGCCCGCGTCTCCGAGGTCGCCGACCAAGACGTACCGCCGACCTCCCACCCGCTGCCGCTGACCAACGTCATGCGCGCGGACGAGGTCCGTCCGTCGCTCACCCCCGAGCAGGCGCTCTCCGGCGCCCCGGCCCAGGAGCAGCAGCGTTTCAAGGTGCCGCAGATCCTGGGGGAGGACTAACAGCCATGACGGACAACAGCACCATCATCAAGCTCACCGCCGCCGAGATCGCCGCGAAGATCTCCTCCGGCGAGCTCACGGCCGTCCAGGTCACCGAGGCGCACCTGGCCCGGATCGACGCGGTCGACGAGAAGGTCCACGCCTTCCTGCACATCGACCGCGAGGGCGCGCTCGCGCAGGCCCGCGCCGTCGACGCCAAGAAGGCGGCCGGTGAGAAGCTCGGCCCGCTGGCCGGTGTCCCGCTCGCGCTGAAGGACATCTTCACCACCGAGGACATGCCGACCACCGTCGGCTCCAAGATCCTCGAAGGCTGGATCCCGCCGTACGACGCGACCCTCACCAAGAAGCTGAAGGCCGCCGACGTCGTCATCCTCGGCAAGACCAACATGGACGAGTTCGCCATGGGGTCCTCCACCGAGAACAGCGCCTACGGCCCGACCGGCAACCCGTGGGACCTCACCCGCATCCCGGGCGGCTCCGGCGGCGGCTCCTCGGCCGCGCTCGCGTCGTACGAGGCCCCGCTCGCCATCGGCACGGACACCGGCGGCTCCATCCGCCAGCCCGCCGCCGTCACCGGCACCGTCGGCGTCAAGCCCACCTACGGCGGCGTCTCCCGCTACGGCATGGTGGCCTTCTCCAGCTCCCTGGACCAGGGCGGGCCCTGCGCCCGTACCGTCCTGGACGCGGCCCTGCTGCACGAGGCGATCGCCGGGCACGACCCGATGGACTCCACGTCCATCGACGCCCCCGTCCCGCCGGTCGTCGAGGCCGCGCGCAACGGCAGCGTCGAGGGCATGCGCGTCGGTGTCGTGAAGCAGTTCGCCGGTGAGGGCTACCAGGCCGGTGTCGTCCAGCGCTTCAACGAGTCGGTCGAGCTGCTGAAGTCGCTCGGCGCCACGATCGTCGAGCTGGACTGCCCGTCCTTCGACCTGGCGCTGTCGGCGTACTACCTGATCGCGCCGTCCGAGTGCTCCTCCAACCTGGCCCGCTTCGACGCCATGCGTTACGGGCTGCGCGTCGGTGACGACGGCACGAAGTCCGCCGAGGACGTCACCGCGCTCACCCGCGAGGCCGGCTTCGGCGACGAGGTCAAGCGCCGCGTCATCCTCGGTACGTACGCACTCAGCTCCGGCTACTACGACGCGTACTACGGCTCGGCGCAGAAGGTCCGCACCCTCATCACGCAGGACTTCGAGAAGGCCTTCGAGCAGGTCGATGTAATCGTCTCCCCGACGACGCCCACCACCGCCTTCCCGATCGGCGAGCGTGCCGACGACCCGATGGCGATGTACCTCGCGGACCTGTGCACCATCCCGACCAACCTCGCGGGCAACTCCGCCATGTCGCTGCCCTGCGGCCTGGCCCCCGAGGACGGCCTGCCGGTCGGACTGCAGATCATCGCCCCCGCCATGAAGGACGACCGTCTCTACAAGGTCGGAGCCGCTGTCGAGGCCGCCTTCGTGGAAAAGTGGGGACACCCGCTGCTGGAGGAGGCTCCGTCGTTGTGAGCGCACTGACCAAGGCCAAGGGCTTCAAGAAGTCCAAGACCGGTACGTACCTGTCCATCGGCACCACCGCATTCGGGGCGATCAGCGTGCTCAAGCAGGCCAAGAAGGCACGCCATGAGCACGACACGCTCCGACTGATCGACGCCGTCGTCTCCGCCGCCGCCATCGCCACGGGTGTCGCCCTGCTGCTGCGCGAACTCAAGCGCCTCGGCGATGACGACGTACTGCTGGGCTGAGAGGGAAGTTTCACCGTGACTGTCACCGACCTGGTGTCGTACGAGGACGCGCTCGCGTCCTACGACCCCGTCATGGGCCTTGAGGTCCATGTCGAGCTCGGCACCAAGACCAAGATGTTCTGCGGCTGCTCCACCGAGCTCAAGCAGGACGCCAACTCACAGACCTGCCCGGTCTGTCTCGGCCTGCCCGGCGCCCTGCCGGTCGTCAACGAGATCGGCGTCGAGTCCGCCATCAAGATCGGCCTCGCGCTGAACTGCGAGATCGCCGAGTGGTGCCGCTTCGCCCGGAAGAACTACTTCTATCCGGACATGCCGAAGAACTTCCAGACCTCCCAGTACGACGAGCCGATCGCCTACAACGGCTATCTGGACGTCCAGTTGGAGGACGGGGAGATCTTCCGGGTGCAGATCGAGCGTGCCCACATGGAGGAGGACACCGGAAAGTCGACCCACGTCGGCGGAGCCACCGGCCGTATCCAGGGCGCGTCCCACTCCCTGCTCGACTACAACCGTGCCGGCATCCCGCTCATCGAGATCGTCACCAAGCCGATCGAGGGCGCGGGCGCACGGGCCCCCGAGGTCGCCAAGGCGTACGTCGCCGAGCTCCGCGAGCTCATCAAGGCGCTCGGCGTCTCGGAGGCCCGCATGGAGATGGGCCAGATGCGCTGCGACGTCAACCTGTCGCTGCGCCCCAACGGCACCGAGACGTTCGGTACCCGCTCCGAGACGAAGAACGTGAACTCGCTGCGTTCCGTCGAGCGTGCCGCCCGCTTCGAGATCCAGCGCCACGCGGCCGTGCTGTCCTCCGGCGGCACGATCGTGCAGGAGACCCGGCACTTCCACGAGGAGGACGGCTCCACCACGGCCGGCCGCATCAAGGACAACGCCGAGGACTACCGCTACTTCCCCGAGCCCGACCTGGTGCCGGTCGCCCCGGCCCGCGAGTGGGTCGAGGAGCTCCGCAAGGGCCTCCCCGAGCTGCCGCGGCTGCGCCGGGCGCGGCTCAAGGAGGAGTGGGGCGTCTCCGAGCACGACATGCAGTCCATCCTCAACGCCGGCGCGGTCGACCTGATCGTCGCCACGACCGACGCGGGTGCCCCCTCGGACCAGGCCCGCAAGTGGTGGATGGGCGAGCTGGCCCGTAACGCCAACGAGACCGGCCGCGGCCTCGACGAGCTGCCGATCACCCCGGCGCAGGTCGCCAGGGTGGCCGAGCTCGTCGCCTCGGGCGACCTCAACGACAAGCTGGCCCGCCAGGTCATCGAGGGCGTTCTCGCGGGCGAGGGCGACCCGGACGCCGTCGTCGAGAAGCGCGGCCTGAAGGTCGTCTCCGACGAGGGCGCGCTGTCCACGGCCGTCGACGAGGCCATCGCGTCCAACGCGGCCATCGCGGACAAGATCCGCGGCGGAAAGGTCGCGGCGGCGGGCGCGCTCGTCGGCGCGGTCATGAAGGCCACCCGGGGCCAGGCGGACGCGGCCCGGGTGCGCGAGCTGATCCTGGAGAAGCTCGGCATCGAGGGCTGATCCCGAAGCCGCCCGGCAGTCCCGTACGGCCGGGCGGCTTCCGCACGTCCACCGAGGGGCGGCGCACCTGTGAGCCGGGTGTGCCGCCCCTTGGACTTTCCCGTACGAACTGTTGGACGTTCACCGCCGAGCCGTGCGAAGTCCTTCCGCGCGCCACCCGGCTTGATTAGCTTCCCGGCTGTACGACAGGACTCGGGAGGCTCACTTGACCACGGACATTTCACGGCGACGGCTCTTCGCGCTCGGCGGCGGTGCGCTGGGCGCCGCGGCGGCGGGGTCGCTGCTGCCGCCGTCGCTGCAGGCCGCGATCGCCGCGGAGTCGGCGCACACGGCGGGGTCCGGCGGCCGTGACGGGCTCGGAGCCATCAAGCATGTGGTGATCCTGATGCAGGAGAACCGTTCCTTTGACCACTACTTCGGGACGCTCCGGGGCGTTCGCGGCTTCGGTGACCGCAACGCCGTCGAGCTGCCCTCGGGCAAGCCGGTCTTCGAGCAGCCCGCACCGCTGAGCGCCTCCGTGCTGCCGTTCCCGGTGCGCGACGCCGCCGAGACGCAGAAGAAGGACCTCCAGTACATCGGCGCGCTCGACCACTCCTGGAGCGGTGGCGGCAAGGCGTGGGCCGGCGGGTGGATGAACGGCTGGGTGACCGCGAAAACGGCTGCCACCATGGCGTACTACGACCGCCGCGACATCCCGCTGCACTACGAACTGGCCGACACCTTCACGGTCTGCGACGCCTACCACTCCTCCATCCACACCTCCACCAGCCCCAACCGCAACCACCTGTGGAGCGGGAAGACGGGCAACGAACCCAACGGCAAGCGGGCCGTCGGCAACGACGCGTACAACGAGGGCACCCACCCCGGCTACGACTGGGGCACGTACGCGGAGCGGCTGGAGAAGGCCGGGCGCAGCTGGCGCACGTACACCGAGTGGGAGAACTTCACCGACAACCAGATCGAGTTCTTCGCCACCTTCAAGGCGATCGCCCGCAAGGCACTGGCGAAGACCGGCGGGCACACGTACATGGAGTCGTTCTACGCCGCGGTGCGGGACGCGGACGCAACGGAGCGGGAGCGGCTGTTCGGTCTGCTGGAGGAGGGCGTCGCCACTCTGGACAAGGCCGAGCGCAGCCTCTTCGAGCGGGCGCTGCGCCGGGTGGAGACCGGAACGCTGGCCGACGAGTTCGCCAAGGACGTGGCGGAGGGCACCCTGCCGGAGGTCTCCTACCTGGTGCCCTCCGCCGTCGACTCCGAGCACCCGAGCGTCTCCTCGCCGATCCACAGCGCGACGATCGTCTACAAGGTCCTGGACGCGCTGGGCAAGCACCCCGATGTGTGGCGGCACACCGCGGTCTTCATCAACTACGACGAGAACGACGGCTTCTTCGACCATGTCCCGCCGCCGGTCGCGTCGCCCGAGGTGACCGAGGAGCAGTGGGAGGGCAAGCCCACCGGTCTCGGCATACGGGTGCCGATGCTCGTCGTGTCGCCGTGGACCATCGGCGGCTACGTCTGCTCCGAGGTCTTCGACCACACCTCGGTGATCCGTTTCCTGGAGCGCTGGACCGGAGTGGAGGAGCCGAACATCGGCGACTGGCGGCGCACCGTCACCGGCGATCTGACCTCGGCCTTCGACTTCTCGCGCGGGCGGCGCCGGCCCGAGGTGGAACAGCCGGGCGCCATTCCGCCGTTCAGCGGCCGCTGGTCGCCGAAGCCGCCGCTCGTACAGCACATGCCCGTGCAGGAGCCCGGCGCGCGCCCGGCCCGCGCGCTGCCGTACCAGCCGGACGCGCAGGCGAAGGTGGTGGACGGCGCGGTGCAGGTGGCGCTCAGCAACACGGGGCGCTCGTCGGCGCACTTTGCGCTGTATCCGTACGCGGGTGAGTTCCCCGTACCGCAGCACCGGGACGTGAAGGGCACGGCGCAGTGGACGGTGCCCGTCTCCGGCGCGGCGTACCGGTTCACGGTGACCGGGCCGAACGGCTTCCGCCGCGAGTTCGCCGGGCCTGCGAAGGACGGCGCATCGGCCGGGGCCGAGGTCGCGTCGCGGGTCGACGCCCATGAGCGCGACCTGCACCTCACGCTGCGCAACACGGGCCGGACGACGCTCACCTTCACCGTGCGGCCGCTGGGCTACGTCGACGAGGCGGACCTGCGGGACTGGACCAGGACCGTCAAGGTCAAGCCGGGCCGCAGCCGTACCGTGGTGCACTCGGCGGCCGACGCGCACGGCTGGTACGACCTGGCCGTCACCATCGACGGGGACGACGCCTTCCGGCGCCGGCTGATGGGGCACATCGAGAACGGCCGGGCGAGCGTCTCGGGCTGACCCCGGTCCGGGCGGTGGGGCGCCGCTGTCGTCGAACGGCGCGGCGCCCCGTCCGAAGCCACTGTGAATCCCCCCGAAGCCACTGTGAATAAGGCCACGAAAGAGACAAAGGATCACGTTCGACTGCCAGAGTGACGGTTCTCAGGTCATGCGTTCTTTGCAGGTAATTCATGCTTTGTACCGGCAAAGGACCACGAACCAGCAGGGAGCACGTCCGTTGGCCGCCATCGCCCGCTGGTGCATCAGGCACCGTCTCATCGCCGTCCTCGGCTGGCTGCTCGCCCTCGGCGGCGCGGCCACCGCGGCGGGCTTCGCGGGTTCCGCGTACTCCAACGACTACGAGGTGCCCGGCACGGAGTCCGGCCGGGCCACCGAGCTGCTCAAGGGCGGCTTCACGGATCTCGGCGGTGACACCGACACCATCGTCTGGCACACCTCCGACTCCACCGTGCGGGCCGCCGATGTCCGGCAGACGATGACCCGGACCCTGCACGCGGTCGAGGAACTGCCCGGGGTCGGCGCGGTCACCGGGCCGTACGGGGCGGCCGGCACCGCACAGATCAGCGGCGACGGACACACCGCCTATGCCACGATCACCTTCGACCAGCCGGTCGAGGACATCCCGGTGCAGCAGGCCAAGGCCGTCGTCGACACCGCGAAGGCGGCCGACGCCGATCATCTCCAGGTGGAACTGGGCGGCCCGGCCGTCGCCCTCACCGAAGCGCCCTCCGCCCACCTCAGCGAGGCCATCGGGGTCGTCGTCGCGGCGGTCGTCCTGTTCCTCGCCTTCGGCTCGTTCGCAGCCAGCATGCTGCCCATCGCCACCGCGCTCGTCTCCGTCGGCACCGCGTACGCGGGCACCGTGCTGCTCGGCCATGTGATGACCGTCGCCGACTTCGCCCCCATGCTCGGCATGCTGATCGGGCTCGGCGTGGGCATCGACTACGCGCTGTTCATCGTCACCAGACACCGCAGAGGGCTGCGCCGGGGCCTGTCGGTCACCGAGGCCGCGCAGAACGCCGTCGCGACGACCGGCCGCGCCGTGGTCTTCGCCGGGGCCACCGTCTGCATCGCCCTGCTCGGCATGCTGATGCTGCGGCTCGGCTTCCTCAACGGTGTGGCGATCGCCGCCTCGCTCACCGTCATCCTGACCGTGGCCGCCTCCGTGACCCTGCTCCCCGCCCTGCTGTCCTTCATCGGTGCGCGGGCGCTGAGCCGGCGCGAGCGCAGACGGCTCGCCGAGCACGGCCCGCAGCCCGAATTGCCCACGGGCTTCGCCGCCCGCTGGTCCGCCTTCGTCGAACGCCACCCCAAGCTGCTCGGGGCACTGGCCGCCGTGGTGATGCTGGTACTGGCGCTGCCCACCTTCTCGCTGCATCTGGGCACCTCCGACCAGGGCAACAACCCCTCCTCGTCGACCACCCGGCAGGCATACGACCTGCTGGCCGACGGATTCGGCCCCGGCGTCAACGGGCCGCTGACGATCGCCGCGCAGCTGGACGGCGCGGACGACCGGCTCGCGATGGACGGCCTGCCCGCCACGCTGCGGTCCACCGAAGGCGTGGCCTCGGTCGGCCCGGTCACGTACAACAGCGGCGGCGACACGGCCTTCGTCACCGTCGTACCGAAGTCGTCGCCGCAGTCCCGGCAGACCAGCGAGCTCGTCGAGCGGCTGCGCACCGACGTGCTGCCGCAGGCCGCGCAGCACACCTCGCTCCAGGCCCATGTCGGGGGAGTGACCGCCAGTTACGACGACTTCGCCCGGATCATCATCGGCAAGCTCCCGCTCTTCGTCGGAGTGGTCATTGGGCTCGGCTGTCTGCTTCTGCTGCTGGCCTTCCGGTCGATCGGCATTCCGCTGAAGGCCGCGGCGATGAACGTGGCCGCCGTCGCCTCCTCGTTCGGAGTCGTCGTAGCGATCTTCCAGTGGGGATGGGGGAGCGAGCTGCTGGGGCTGGGCAGCGCGGGGCCCATCGAACCCTTCCTGCCGGTGATCATGGTGTCCGTGCTCTTCGGGCTGTCCATGGACTACCAGGTGTTCCTGGTGGGGCGAATGTACGAGGAGTGGCTGGAGACCGGCGACAACCGGCGGGCCGTCCGGGTGGGCCTCGCCGAGACCGGCCGGGTGATCAACTCGGCGGCCGTGATCATGATTTCGGTCTTTCTCGCGTTCGTCCTCAGCGGCGACCGGGTCATCGCCATGTTCGGCATCGCGCTCGCCGCGGCCGTCGCCCTGGACGCCTTCGTCCTCCGTACGTTGCTGGTCCCCGCGCTGATGCACCTGCTGGGCGGGGCGAACTGGTGGCTGCCGCGCCGGCTGGACCGGTGGCTGCCACGGATCAGCATCGAGCCGCCCGAATCCGGATCCGGGCTGCCGCACGCGAAGATCCCACAGGCGGCGGAGGCCGCACGAGAACTACCTGTACCGCGGTGAGCGGCACGACTCGGATCCGCCCTTAGGTTCCGGGGCCGAACCTGGCCGGCGCGTACCTGCTCTGGTGCTCGCGGTACGTGCGGGCGAGGTGGTGCTGGAGCCGGATGTGGCGGAACTGGTACACCGCGCCGGTCTGGCGCAGCACGCCCCGGCGGTAGGCGTCGTCCAGGAAGGCCACCGTGTCCCACGGCAGCTTGCCCGTCAGGGGCAGCCATACGCGCGACAGGACCAGCCACCGTCCCCAGGCGGTGAACGAGAGCGCGTACGAGCACGTGCCGCCGAGCCCGCCGATGGCACCGATGACGAGCCCGTCCGCCGCGTTCCAGATCAGCGTTCCGAGGATTCCGTCGAGCAGGTCGGTGATCAGGTGCCCGCCGACCGCGATCACCAGGGTGAGCATCGGTACCAGTACGAGAACCTGCCGGACCACCGTCGCGCGGTTCGAGGCCAGCAGACCGGCCGGGGTGGCCGCGGAGGCGACGTCCAGCGGCGCTTCGAGCGCGGCCATGATCCCGAAGACGAGTCCGGCGCCCGCACCGAAGATCAGGCCGAGGACCAGCATGTTGATGAGGGTTCCCTTGATCACCAGCTCGTTCGCGAGCGGGATTCCGTAGTACAGCCAGCGCCGGAGGGCGAGGGCACAGGCGCATCCGACGCCCATCACGAATCCGCCCAGCAGAACGGTGCCGAATCGGGCGACGAACGTACGCACCGGTCTGCGGCCGACGCCGGTGCCCGCGCCGGGCAGCCGCAGCCGCACATGGGCGGGTTCGAAGGCCGTGGTGCCGAACCGGACCAGGATCGCGTGGACGCATCCGAAGGCGAGACCGGCGACCGTCCCCATCGAACCGCCCAACAGGAGGGCCTCGCCGACCGGGAACGGCAGGTTGATCAGGTTGACGAACCACACGGCGAGCGCGACGCAGAGCGCCGAGGACACCACCACCGACAGCAGCCGCGTGGACAGCCGCAGCGAATCACCGATCCGCCACCATGCGAGGTCCTGCTGGTCGCCGTCGAGCCGGGCCAGATGGTGGGCGAGATAGCCGAGCCAGCGCTCGGCGCGCTCCGGATCGCGGTGCCGCTCCCGGCGACGGGTGGCGCTCCGCTCGGCGACGCGACGCCGGTAGACCGTCGGCACGAAGCCCGCCAGCAGATGCTCTTCGAGGGAGTTCTCGTCGGGGAAGCGCTCGGCGTCCAGCAGCTCCGCCGGGTTCCTGTCGGGCGCCGCGCTGTACATCGTCCGCGCCAGGATGATCATGAGCGGGGTGCTCAGAACCTTGGCCAGGGGGGTGGCCGCCCCGCTCTCCCGGGTGCGCAGCCGGTCCAGTACGGGGGTCCAGACCGCCGCGCTCCCGCCGTCGCCGCGGGGGACCGGGCGGGCCGTCCGGGGCAGATAGGCGGCGAGGTCGTCGAGGGTGAGATCGGTCAGTTCGAGACCGGCGGCCCAGACCAGCGGGGCACCGGCCTCCTGGACGGCCTCGGCGTACTCGCCGCGCCGACTGGTCAGGACGAGCGGGAGCGAGGTGGAATTGAGCACCTCCAGCGCCGCGCGCCGCAGACCTTCCGCGATCTCGTCGAACCCGTCCAGGACCGGCAGTACGAGATCGGCGTCGACCAGGGCGGCGGCCAGCGTCGACCCGTCGGGGGCCCTGCGGGTGAGATGCGGGTGGTCGCGCACCAGCCGGTCGATCAGCCAGTCCCGCAGCGCGATGGCCGTGGGGTCCCAGGACCCGAGGCTGAAGATCACCGGTACCCGGTCGTGCGGCTCCCGGGCCTCCAGCTGGTCCAGGACGAACCTGATCGTCAGGATCGATTTGCCGGATCCGGCCCGGCCGAGGACCACGAGGCGCCCGGACCCGATCCGCCGGTAGACCTCGGCCACACTGCCCAGATCGCCGCTCAGGTCCATTCGGTCCGGCGTCGCTCCCGGCGGCAAACGCTGAATGTTCTCCGAATGGTCGGTCAGCGATTCAGGGGCATCCTGCCAGCGCACCGGAAGCGGGAAAGGGTCGTGCACCCGGCGGTGTTCCTCTTCGCGCTGCCAGCGGCGCCTGATTTCCCGGGCCAATTCGGTGGCGGCGGTGACAAGTTCGCCGTGAACGGGTGAGGTGGCGAGGGCGGGACGGACATTCGGCCCGAGATTCTTCCCGG
This sequence comes from Streptomyces sp. NPDC006510, assembly GCF_040611955.1. NCBI lineage: Bacteria > Bacillati > Actinomycetota > Actinomycetes > Kitasatosporales > Streptomycetaceae > Streptomyces > Streptomyces sp. NPDC006510. The sequence goes on from NZ_JBEXPH010000154.1 coordinate 10,819, forward strand.
AATTCTTCCCGGAATTCTGCGCAGGTACGGGTACGGCAGCGGGCGGCGTGGATTCGGGTACGCGCGCGGGTGCGCCGGCCGGTTCGGCCTTCGACTTCGCGAGCGTGGCGGCGAGCCGCTGACGGTCCTCGGGCCCGGCCTCCAGCGCGTCCGCCAGCAGGTTCACCGTACCCAGCCGGTGATCGCTGGATCTGCCGTTCTCCAGTCTGCGGATCGTACGCACACTCACCCCGGACCGTGCCTCCAGCTGCTCCTGCGTCAGACCCGACCGATTACGCAGCCGACGCAACAAAGTGCCGAGCTGATCCGCCACTTCGACATCCCTCCACCACCGAGCGCGGTCGCGACGACCCTACCGGTGACGACCGGTCATATATGGCCGGTCGTCTGTCCTGTTCGCGGAATGGCGCGAACACCACGATCGGTGGTGCCCGGCGGGGTGCGCCGACACGGGGCGGCGCACCCCGCCGGGCATCCGGGAAGCAGATGGCGTCCATGGAGGCCGGACCGGCTCCGGCATCGGACCTGATCGCCTCTCATGACTTTCTCCTGCTACGACTCATGAGGAGTTGACATGGCCTACCGATTCTGGTGCGGCGAATGCGGATTCAAGACGCCGTGGCTCGCCGAGTCCGAGGGCGCGCAACGCCAACTGGAGCACTACACCAAGCAGCACCCGGGAATTCTCGCCGGTGGCCATGTGGAGACCAATCGGAAGAACCCGCAAGGCGGCATCGGCTGCCTCCAAGTGGCGGGAATTCTCGTCCTTTTGCTGATCATCGCGGCCGCGTGCCAACGCTGAGGCGCGGCCGAACCCACCAGACAGCCGGAATGACCGACCGACCGAAAGGGACAGGAAATAAAATGAGCATGCGCGACGATTCCGGAGCAGGCATCGAGGCCGGCACGGCGAACCAGGGCACCGGTGGCGCGGCCCGACGCTCCTCGCGGGTGCGGGGGCACCGGCGCTGGCTGCTGCCGGTGGCCACCGCGGCCTGCCTGCTGATGACCGGTGTCGGCCCGGCGACCGCCGCTCCGGCCACCGGCTCCTCGACCGCAGCCCAGGCCCCGGCCGACATCCTGCAGGCCGGGGCCCAGCAGGGGATTGCCGACGGGTACCCGGGCGTGATCGGCATGGTCCGGCAGGGCGACACCGCCCAGTACGTGCACGCGGGTGTCGGCAACCGCGCGACCAAGGTACCCGCGGACCCGAAGGCGAAGTTCCGGATCGGCAGCAACACCAAGGCGTTCATCTCCACCGTGCTGCTCCAACTGGAGGGCGAGAAGCGGCTCTCGCTGGACGACACCGTCGCCCGATGGCTGCCGGGAGCGGTCGCCGCCAACGGCTACGACGGCGCCAGGATCACGATCCGTCAGCTGCTCAACCACACCTCGGGCCTGCCCGACTACCTCAGTGCCGTGCGGATCAACGGGCCGTACTTCCTCAACACCAACCCGAGGGAGGTCCTGCCGCCGCAGACCCTGGTCGACGTCGGCCTCGCGCTGCGCGCGCCGACGAGCGCGCCGGGGGAGAAGTTCGGCTACTCGAACACCAACTACGTGCTCGCGGGCATGGTGATCAAGGCCGTCACCGGCTCGGAACCGGCCGCGGAGGTCCAACGACGCATCATCGAGCCGCTCGGTCTGCGCGACACCAGCTTCCCCACCGACGACCCCGCGCTCTACGGCAACTACCTCCACGGCTACGTGATCCGGGCGATCCTCATCGACGACGGCACGGTCTCCAACGTGCAGGTCACCGGGAGCGCCGGTGCCATGGTGTCGACCATGGACGACCTGGCCGCGTTCTCCCGGGCGCTGCTGACCGGAAGGCTCCTGGCGCCTGCGCAGATGACCGAGCTCAAGACCACCGTCCCCGTGACCGCCGACATCGGCTACGGGCTGGGCATCGAGCACATGAAGCTGTCCTGCGGGAAGTGGGCCTGGGGACACAACGGGGCGGTGCTCGGCTACTTCAGCGAGTGGCTGAGCAGCGAGGACGGCACCGAGCAGGTGATGCACGCGAACAACGAGTTCCATCTGCTCGGCGGTACGCCGGGGCAGACCCACACGAACAAGGCCATGACGGACGCGTTCTGCGCGCTCTGAGCACAGCGGCCCGAAGGGCTCACCCCGCGCGGCCCGGTCGGTGACACGCCCCGGCCGGGCGCGCGGCCCGGTCGGTGACACCGTCCGGCCGCGCGCCCGGCTCTCGACCACCGCGACGACCCTCGACCACCGCGAGAGCCGCCCGCTCTCGGAGAGGACACCCGATGAGAACACTGCTGACCGCCTGGCGGACACGGACGCGGACGGCTGTCACCGCCGCCGCGCTGACCGTGACCGCGACACTCGTGGCCCCGCTCGCGCACGCCGAGGGCTCCGCCCCTCCGGTGCTGTCCGACGGGTTCGGCCTGACCCAGGTCGCCGGGGGCACCGAAGTGCGCTCGGACACCGACTTCACGATCACCGTGACCACCCGGCAGGTGGCAGGGCCGCACAAGATCCGCGTTTTCCTGCCCAGCGGCTACCGCACCGACCCCGAGAAGCGCTGGCCGGTGACGTACTTCCTGCACGGCGGGGGCGGAACCGTGGACGACGCCGCTGCCGCCCCGGCGCTGCGCTCGGACTCGATGATCACCGTCGTGCCGGACGCCGGCCTGAAGGGCTGGTTCGCCGACTGGGTCATGCAGAACACCGCCGTGGGCGCGGCGAACTGGGAGACCTTCCACCTGGAGCAGGTCGTGCCCTTCATCGACGCCAACCTGCGCACCATCGCCGACAAGCGCCACCGGGCCGTCGTCGGCCTGTCCATGGGCGGGTTCGGCGCCCTGCACTACGGCGAGGCCCGCCCCGATCTCTTCGGCCATGTCGCCTCCCTGTCCGGCGGCATCGACTTCGGCATGGCGGAGGTCCGCGGCGCGGTCCTGGCCACGGAACTCAACGTCACGGGCGCATGGTGCGCCGTGAGCACCTCCACCCCCTCCGGGACCGGCCAGTGCACCGGTTACGGTCCCACCGTCGACAGCGACGCGATCTTCGGCTCCCCCTATCCGGTCCTGAACGCGGATCGGATCTGGAAGGCGGTCGACCCGGCCGCCACGACCAACCTGGCCAAGCTCGCCGGGGCCGAGGTCACGCTCTACACCGGCAGCCAGGGTCTGATCGACCACTTCACCCAGATCGCCGCCAAGAACGTCAAGACCCGCCTGGACCAGCTCGGACTCCCCAGCCGCCTCGTCGACTACGGCGACGGGTCGGCGCTGGCGCCCACCTGCGACGGCGGCCACAACTACGGCTGCTGGGCCCCCGCGCTCGCCGACTACATCCCCCGGCTCCAGGACTCGTTCGACGGAGCGGGCTGAGTCCAGACGGCAACGGCCCCGGATCCCCGGCCGACGGGTGCCCACCCGCCGGCCGGGCGGTCGTTAAGGGGGCTCTCATCCGGGCCGCCTAGCGTGCGGAACATGAACCCCACGACTTCCGCGAACCCCACCGACCACACTGCCCCCTCGGCATCCGATGCCGAGGAGACCATGAGCAAGGACGCCGCGACCGAGGACGCCGCGTACGACTCGGACGAGGGTGCCGACACATCCGGGGAAGCAGTCGCGGAGACGGAGGACCTGGAGCCGGACGGCCTCGACGACTCCGGCAAGGAGCTTTCCGGCCTCGGCGCGGCCGCCGCTGCCGTGGCCGCGGCCGCCCTCGGGGTCGTCGCGCTCACCGGGTCCTGGACCGGCAAGGTCGCTGCCGAGCGCGAGACCCTGATCGGCCAGATCAAGACCTCGGGCGGCGGCACCGCGGCCCAGCAGATCTCCGAGATCTACGGCGACGCCTGGCACTCCACCGCACTGGTCAACGGACTCTTCGCCCTGCTCGCCCTGCTGGTCGGAATCTTCGCCCTGGTCCGCCCGGCCTTCGGCGCACCCTCCGCGCACCCGCAGCCCGGCTGGGTGCGCGCCGTCGCGACCGCCGGCATCGCGCTCGGTGTCCTCGGCCTGGTGCTCTCCGCCGGCATGTACTTCGACCTCATCGTGCCGCTGCCGACCACGGTCGCCGCGAACTGAGCACAACGGCCGGCGGACACGGGCGGGTACGCAGCGGGCAGGAGCTTCGGAAGGCGCTCTAAGGCATCCGCCCGAGCGGCCCCGCCCCGTATGCGGCAGTGCCCGCACCGGGCTAGGGCACCCCGCCCCGTGAAGATGCGGATCCTGCCCGATGTGGCGACACCCCCTGGGGGACGACAGTGGGGGCACGGCAGAAGCACTGCCGCCCCCATCAGGCCCCAACGGGCCGTCGTCCTCCGGGAGAAGCACATGTATGCGTTCGAACTCCACAAGCTGCACATCACCGAACTCCACCGCCGGGCCGAGCAGGAGCGGCTCGTCCTGGAGGCCGGTCGCGCCCGGCGGGATGCCCGCAGGGCCGCCGGCACTCCGGGCGCAAGGAGGCCGAGGGGTCGGTGAGTACGGACCGGGAGCGATTCGTCCACGCCGCGTGAAGGCCGCGCGCCGGCGCCCGGTGTCCGGTCGACCGGCATCCGTCGAGGCGACGCCCAGCGGGCCGGTGCCCGCCGGGCCGGTGCCCGCCGGGCCGGTGCCCGCCGGGCCGGCGTCCGCTGGGCCGATGCTTGCTGGACCGATGCCCGCCGGGCCGATGTCCGACGGTCCGATGCCTGCTGGGCCGATGTCCGACGGCCCGGATCCGGGGACCGCGCGGCCGGAACCGTATGCGATGCTCGGCGACGTGGAGACCAGGTCCGTCAGTCCCGTGTTCGTCGGCCGCGAGGGTGAGTTCGCCTCGCTCGTCGACGCGCTCGCCCGCGCCGGCACCCAGGGCGCCGGCGGCTCGGACGGGGCCGACGGTCCGGGCGAGCCGCAGGCGCTGCTCATCGGTGGCGAAGCAGGGGTCGGCAAGACCCGGCTCGTCGAGGAATTCCTCGCGACGGCGGTGCGCCGTGACGCGGTCGTCGCGGTCGGCGGCTGTGTCGAGGTCGGTGCCGACGGCCTGCCCTACGCCCCGTTCTCCACCGCGCTGCGGGCCCTGCGCCGCACCCTGCCCGACGAGGTCGCCGCGGCCTGCGCCGGGCAGGAGGGCGAGCTGGCCCGGCTGCTGCCCGAACTCGGCGAGGCCGACCGGGACGCGACCGACGAGCACAGCACCGCCCGCCTCTTCGAACTCACCGCCAGACTCCTGGAACGCATCTCCGCCGAGCGCGCCGTCGTCCTCGTCCTCGAAGACCTGCACTGGGCCGATGCCTCCACCCGCCACCTCCTCGCCTATCTCTTCCGCACCGTGCGCAACGGCCGCCTCGTCGTGATCGGCACCTACCGCTCCGACGACATCCACCGCCGCCACCCCCTGCGCCCCCTCCTCGCCGAACTGGACCGGCTGCGCACCGTCCGCCGGATCGAACTCGCGCGCTTCAACCGCGCCGAGGTCCGCCGCCAGCTCACCGGCATCCTCGCCGCCACCCCCGAGGCCGCCCTGGTGGACGAGATCTTCGAACGCTCCGACGGCAACGCCTTCTTCGTCGAGGAACTCGCCTGCAGCCTGGAGAGCGGCGACCACTCCCGGCTCTCCGACTCGCTGCGCGACCTCCTGCTCGTACGCGTCGAGGCCCTCCCCGACGACGCCCAGAAGATCGCCCGGATCGTCGCCGAGGGCGGCTCCACCGTCGAGTACGAACTGCTGGCCGCGGTCGCCCGGCTGACCGAGGACGAACTCATCGGGGCACTGCGGGCGGCCGTCGGCGCCAACCTGCTGCTCACCACCCCGGAGGGCAACGGCTACCGCTTCCGGCACTCCCTGGTCCGCGAGGCCGTCAGCGACGACCTGCTGCCCGGCGAGCGCTCCCGGCTCAACCGGCGCTACGCCCAGGCCCTGGAGGCCGACCCCACCCTCGTCCGCGACGGAGAACGCGCCACCCGCCTCGCCAGCTACTGGTACGGCGCGCACGATGCCGCCAAGGCCCTGCCCGCCGTGCTGAAGGCCTCCGTCGAGGCCCGCCGCCGCTACGCGTTCGCCGAACAACTCCGCCTGCTGGAACGGGCGATGGGGCTGTGGGACGACGCCCCCGACGACGTACGCCGCACCCTGCGGCCCATTGACTACGCCGAGAGCTACCCGGCCTGCGGCTGCGACCTTGAGACCACCCCGCTGCGCTACCTCGACCTGATGGCCGAGGCCACCGTCGCCGCCCGGTTCGGCGGGGAACGCGAACGCGCCCTGGCCATCGCCAAGAAGGCCACGCGGGTCCTGGAGGGCGAGGACGATCCGTTGCGCGCCGCCTGGTTCTGGGTCCAGCGCTCCCGGCTGATGCAGGACCTCACCCGCGGCGACGGCCGCGAGGAACTGACCACCGCCCAGGAGCTCGTCCGCGGACTGCCGCCGTCCGCCGTGCACGCCGATGTCCTGATGAGCGTGGCGGGCTGGGGCGCCCTGCACCGCCCCGGCGCCGAGACACTGCTCGCCGCCGACCGGGCGGTGGAGTACGCCAGGCTCGTCGGCGACGAGTACATCGAGCTGCACGCCCGGCTCACCCGCGGCTGGCTCACCGCCGAGGCGGGCGGTGTCGACGAAGGCATCGCCGAGATGTACGCCGTCCGCGACCGCGCCGACGAACTGCACCTGGTCGGCATCATGAGCCGGGCCGGCATCAACCTCCCCTCCACCCTCGAATCCATGGGCCGCTCCCTGGAGGCCGTGGCCGCCGCGGACCACGGCATCGGGATCAGCCGCAGCCACGGCATCGCCGACATGGAGGCATGGGTCCGCTGCAACCAGGCGACGTCGCTGTTCTCCCTGGGGCACTGGGACGAGAGCCGGGCCACCACCGACGCGGCGGCCCGCGTCGCCCATTCCGGCAAGGCGCAGGGCCTGGTGGCCTCACGCCGCACCGAACTCGCCCTGGTCCGGGGCGACCTGGCCGAGGCCGAGCTGCAACTCGCCCTGACCCGACGCTTCTTCGGCTCCCGGGACCCGCAGCCGCAGCACGTCATCGCCCCCGCGCGCCATGCCATCGCCCTCGCCGCACAGCAGGGCCGGCTCGCCGAGGCACGGGCCGAGTTCGAGGCCCGGTCGGAGCAGGGTTTCCCGCCCGGCACCCAGCGGTACGCCCTGCCGCTGCTCCAGGTCACCGCCGCCGCCGAGGCCGACGCCAGGGGCCTGCCCGCCGCCGATCCCGGCCGGCCGGCGATTCTCGCCGGCATCCGCGCCCACCTGAAGGGGCTGCCGATGCTCGTCCCCGTCTGGGCCGCCCACGGTCTCCTGATCGATGCCGAGCTGGCCAGGGCCGAGGGCCGGGACACCCCCGGTCACTGGTCCCGCGCAGCAGCCGCCTTCGCGCCCCTGCACCGCCCGTACGAGCTGGCCCAGATCCAGCACCGCTGGGCCGAGGCCCTCCTCATCGCCTCGGGCGACCGGCCCGCGGTCACCACCCTGCTGCGCGAGGCCCACCGCACCACCGTGCGGCTCGGCGCGCGCCCGCTGACCGAGACCATCGAGCTGCTGGCCGGCCGCGCCCGCATCGTCCTCACCGACCCGGACCGCGCCGCCGCACCCGAGATCCCGGCCGCCGTCACCGTCCCCGCCCAGGACGGCACCGGCGACGAGGCCGCGGACCGGGAGCGCACCGAGGACCGCCTGCGCGAGGCGGCCGCGGCCGCGGTGGAGTCCTTCAAACTGACACGACGGGAACAGGATGTGCACCGGCTGGTCGCCGCGGGCCACACCAACCGCAGGATCGCCGAGGAGCTCTACATCTCGCCCAAGACCGCGAGCGTGCACGTGTCCAGCATTCTCGCCAAGCTCGGCGTCTCCAGCCGCGGCGAGGCGGCCGCCCTCGCCCACCGGCTCCGCCTGTACCCCGCCGGGAGCGACTCCTGACCGGGACCCGGTCCGGCGCCGAACCCGCCCCGCCCGCTCAGGCCCGAGCGTCCGGGGCGTCCGCGTCCGTGTCCCGGTCCGCCTCGGGGGCCGGGTCCTGGTCGGATCCCTGGGCCGCGGCCGTGCCGGACGCCCTGACGACCACCTTTCCGGAGGCCAGATCTATCGGCCCGCGCCCGGGGTCACCGACGCCGAGATCCACCCGGGTCAGCTCCAGCCGCTTCTGCTCGTCGGCGGTGTGCTTGCGGCCCGGCGCGAAGAGCTCCTCGAAGAAGTTGAACACCGACCGCACGCCCTTTCGCCTGCTGTAGCCGCTACCGCACCGCCAGCAGCAGGATCCTGTCGTCTCCCGGCTTCGGGGTGCCACGGGTGTCCGTATTGCTCGTGACCAGCCAGAGCTTGTCGCCGCCCGCGGCGAGCACGGTACGCAGACGGCCGTACTTCCCTTGGAGGAACGACTGCGGGGCCGCCAGAGGTTCCCTGTCACCCCTGCCGGACAGCGGGATCCGCCAGAGCCGCTCACCGCGCAGGCCCGCCATCCAGATCGAACCCTTGACGAAGGCGATCCCGCTCGGGGAGGCCTCGGACGTCTTCCACTGTGCCACGGGATCGATGAACCCCTTCTTCCCCGCCTTGCCCTCGGCCTCCGGCCAGCCGTAGTTCCCGCCCGGCTCGATCCGGTTCAGCTCGTCCCAGGTGTCCTGCCCGAATTCGGACACCCACAGCTGCTTCTGCCCGTCCCAGGCCAGCCCCTGCACATTGCGGTGCCCGTACGAATACACCACGGAGTCGGCCGCCGGGTTGCCGTGCAGCGGCTGCCCGTCCGGGGTCATCCGCAGGATCTTGCCGGCCAGCGACGTCTTGTCCTGCGCGAGGCCCTTGTCGCCCGTCTCCCCGGTGCCCGCGTACAGCATGTGGTCCGGGCCGAAGGCGATCCGCCCGCCGTTGTGGATCGCCCCCTTGGGGATGCCGCGCAGGATCGTGTCCGGCGCGCCCAGCAGCCGGCCGGGCACCGTGCCGTTCTCGTCGTACTGCATCCGGGCGATGCGGTTGTCTGACTCGGTCGTGAAGTAGGCGTACACCAGATGGTCCGCGCCGTACGTGGGGGAGACGGCGATCCCCAGCAGTCCGCCCTCACCGCCGGGCGACACCCCGGGGACCGCGCCCAGCAGGGTCTTCTTGCCGGTCTTCCCGTCGATCCGGGTGATCGTGCCCTTGTCGCGGGAGGAGACCAGCAGATCGCCGTCCGGCAGCTCCGCCAGCCCCCAGGGCGACTCCAGGCCCTCGGTGAGCGTCGACACCACCTTCACCGAGCCCTTCGCGGGCGGCAGGGCGGGCGAGGCGGACGGGGAGCCGGACGGGCGCGCGGCGGCGGGGGAGGAGCCGGAGGCCGGTGGCGTCCCCCCGACGCCCGCCGCGTCGCCGGAGCCGCCGCCCGAGGAACACCCCGCGGTCAGCACCAGCG
>NZ_JBEXPH010000155.1:0-20050 GCF_040611955.1 Streptomyces sp. NPDC006510
TTCTGCCTGCGCAGCCGCTTGAGCTCCTCGCGCTCGGCGGTGGTGAGCTCACCCGGGGCTCCCTCGCCCCGGTCCGCCTTGGCCTGGCGGTACCAACCGCGCAGGGACTCCGGGCTGATGCCGAGCTCCCGGGCAACGGCGCTGACCGTCTTACCCGTGGAGTCGACCAGCGCGATCGCGTCCCGTTTGAACTCCGCGGTGTACCGCTTCGTGTACTTGCTTCCCACCTGGTGCTACTTCCTCTGGAACCTCATGTCCCAGTCTCCAGGTGTCCACGATCAAGGGGAAGGTTCAGAGCGTGCGTACTCCCGGCTGATGGGCATGGTCGCAGCCGCCACTGACAACACCTTCCAAACTGTGCGTCGTTGACGGTCGAATGCGGTTGAAACCGCTCAGCGGCTGGTCCAGCACGCCTACGATGCAGTGGTGCGGAACACGAAGGCGTTCAAAGAAGCCGTTGCCCAGACGCTCGCGGAGCTGGCTCACCGAGGGGTGACGCTCGCTCCGTCAACCGTTGAAGACACCATCGAGAAGAACATCAACACCGTGGCCGAACGGCTCGGTATCCAGGTGCGCTCCGCCTGGCGGTACTTCGATGCCAAGACCACAGCCGATCGCCTCGCGCACAGCCTGGACTCCTACGAGGAAAGCAGCAGCGAGAAGGGCGTGGGCCAGGCCCCGATGCCGCCGATCGACAACCCCGAACTCGCACTGGTCCTCGCCGGTGTCCCCGACTCCCTGGCACAGACCGGCGGCGACCTGTACGCCGTCGTCATCAACGTGGCGGTCAACGCGTGGATGGCCGGCCACATCCATGGCGAGGACGGCTGCGCCGGATGCGACGGCAGCCGTGGCCCGGCCGGGCACGACTGGGAGGCCCGGATGCGCACGATCACAGAGATGCAGCCGCACATCAGCAAGTGGTTCGACCGCGACGTATGGACCCGCGCCGTCAACGACGCGGGCTACACCGTCACCCGCCGCTGAAGTCAGCGCACAGGGACCGGCAGGACCCCGCGGATGACCAGCTGCCGCCCGTACGGGGTGGGCATGGGCTCCAGCTGGACACCGGTGCGCAGCGCCTTCGCCGAGAAGCGAAAGCCCTTGATCGGGCCGTGGCAGATCAACCCCGCCGGCGTGGGAATGCCGATCCCGTCGGGGGAGAGAGTGAAGCCGAGCCCGGCGTAGAAATCCGCCAGCTCCGGCTCATGCGTGACGTACAGGACGGCCGCACCCAGCTTCCCGGCCGGTTTCGAGCCCGCCGCCTTCTCCGCTTCGGCGACCAGGGCGCGCGCGACGCCCTTGCCGCGCCACTGGTCGACCACCGCGAGGGAGTCCAGACAGGCGACCAGACCGGCGATGATGTGCGCGTTGGACGATCCGATGAGCATGGGGTGGGTGAAGGCCCACGTTGCCGGGAGCGCCGTCATGCCACCGACCAGTGCGGCGGACGACGTCTCCTCCACCACCCGAACGTACGAGGGCTTCTCCGGGCCGAGGCTCTGGTCGATCACCATGGGAAGCACCCGCCAGGAGCCGTCGGGGTTGTCCGGGTCGGCCAGCCGGATCACCGGCTCCAGCGGGGCCGCGTCGGCGCCGGTCGCGTCCCGGATCACAATGCCATCCGGCAGCGCCGGGACGCTCACCGGGATGATGTCTCCCGGCTGCATCCACGGCCTCGCGGCCCGCCGCTACGCGATGTCCGGCGACCGCCGCGCCCTGCACGGCACCGTCCGTAAGCGCTGCTGTCCGGCTGCCTGCGCAGACAACCAAATCCGCAGCGCCCCCTTCCGCCCGCTCGTGAACCGCCTCCGGCCTACCAGCGCATGCCGAGGGCATCGAGGTCCGCCCGGCGCCGACGCGGCCCTGTCCCGGCACGCCCGTCAGCTCACCGTGCCGCAGAAGGGCCGCCCGGCCCCGGCCCCGGACCAGCTCACCTACACCGCGGACTTCGCCTGGCCGCACCGGTGGTGGATCGTCGGCACCGGCGGCAAGCCGCCGCGGGAGTCGAGCCGGTACGAGCGCGCCCGGGTCGCCAGCCTCGCCCTGCAGAACGCGATCCGCGACGCCCGGATCCTTTCCTCCGTGCGGGACGAAGCGCCGGCCGCGACCGCATCGGCCGCCGCGCGCGCTGACGACCAGAACCACGACCAGGCGGCGCCGCACGCCGTCGACCACTCGGACCGGGACGCCGTCCTCACCCCGGCGCAGCGGGCCGCAGCCATCCAGGCCCATCAGCAGGCTGCGATGCCCGAGGAATACCTGGAGGGCCGTACGACCGATCCCGCGACGTGGCTGCACACACCGAAGAACCTCGCCCGGCTGGCCGCCTTCACCCAGGCCGCCGAAGCCCGCAGCCGCATCGTCGCGGACGGACCGCAGCCGAAGCAGCCGGCCAAGGATGCGGACGACCCCGCCCGCCAGCAGCAGCACCACACAGCGCAGCCCGAGCAGGGCAGGGGAGCGGGCCGGGACCGCTGATGGGGATGCCAATCGGCCAGCGGCTGGCCGATTGGCGACTTCACCCGCGAGGCCCGGCGGGCCGGACTGAGAATCGGGGGCGTTGGCACCGGCACGGGAGGAACCTTGACCAACCTGCACGAACCGCTGGAACCGCTGGAGAGCTACCCCGACGAACTGCCCCCGCCCCGCCAGCGCGGAGACGTGAACCTGGTGGGCCTGCTCAGCGTCGCCGACGACCTCGCCCGCAGCCTGTCCGCGCTGAAGATCCGGGTTCAGCCCCACGACCCGAAGACCTCGCTCGTCAGCCCCGAGAAGGCCCGCGAGAACACGGAGAAGGAAGTGGACCGGCTCCTGGCCACAGCCGTCTATCTCCAGCGCCACGCCCACGCCGCGATGCTCGGGCGGTGCGTCCTGGGCGCGGACTCCAAGGAGGACTGCTCCACCGAGGGCGCCAACCTCCAGCTCAACGTCTGGGACGACACCACACGCCGGGACATCGTCGAAGACGGCACCACCGGCTGCGTCGCCCACACCGTCGAAGCCGCCCGCCGGACCATGGCCGACCCCGCCAGCCGCAAGATCCTCCTCGCCTTCGTCCGCGACGACGAAGGCACCGCCGTCGCCCGCGCCCTCGGGCTCGGGCCGGACGACACCGATCAGTTCTTCGACCGCGGCCTGGTCCTGCGCCCCGAACACCGCCTCTCCTGACTCATCGCAGCCCGCATTGGAGTGCCACGTTGACCTTCGAGGCCCACGACCTGAACCTGTCCGACCCGACGACCGGATACCTGCACTTTGTCCTCTACACCGAGCCGCGCCTTGGTGTCGTCGCGTCGTCGCTGAACGCCGAGCTGGACATCGAGGCGCAGCAGACGTTGACACCGCACTTCCGGGAGTGGCTGAGCAGGCTGGAGCGCTGCGAGCCGAACGCGACGCACTGCACGCTGGTGACGCCCACGGAGATCCCATCCCTGTTCCACCCGTGTGTGGAGGAGGACAAGAGCAGCCCGGCGGCCTTCGCCGGAACGGGTTGTCACTGTCGCCGGACCTTCTACGACCCCGAGTTCGGGCTGCCCGTCGTGGGTGAGCACCGCAAGCTCCGAGGCGAGGGAGGCACGGACCAGTGGAGCTACACGACGTACGCCCCGCTCGAACTGCGCCCTGACGACATCTTCAGCAGCTTCCACACCGGCCGCGGCCTGTTCTGGGCCCGGACCGACAAGGGGCTCCTGTCGATCCTGCCGCAGAAGCACGGCGTCGGTTACAACATCGGCTACAGCGGCGGCGGCCCGCACGCCCTGGCCGCCTACCTCACCCAGATCGCCCGCAACGACGGAGGAACCACGCCCGCCGGCACCCCGTACGAGGAGGCGCACCCGGCGATCGTCGCCTGGACGCAGAGCAAGGCGGCGGAACGCGGCACGAACGAGCTGTCGCTGAACGACCTCCAAGCCATGATGGCGAGCTGACCGCGACCGCTGGCCGCGCCCTCGAGGGTCTCGGAGCCGGTGCCCGTCTCACGTCACGGAACAACGGTCGAAGCCGCCGGGGCACCTGTCGGGACGCGGACCGCGCGAGCGTTCCGGTGGGCGACGGAGACAGCGAGGGTGCAGGGAGCGAGCCCACCGAAGCATGGAGGCCCCGATGGTCCACCCGACTCCGCCGCCCCTCTCGCCGGAGCAGCGCGAGCGCCTGGAGCAGCTCGCCGACGCGGCCCGGCTGCGCGCGGCGCTGTACCCGCTGCCGAAGCCGCCGCCCGTCCGGCGCCGCTCCCGCTCCCGGCAATACCCCGGTGGCCGGCCGAACCCGTGGCGCACCGCCCGAGGCCGCCGTCGGGGATGAGCGGCCACGGTGGACTTCACCGCGCGGCCTGTGAGTGGACCGCTGGCCGGGTGGGAGTGGAGTCCACTCGGAGAGTGGAGCGCATCGGGTGGACTTCACTCGGTGCGCTCCATCCGGTGGGGGAGTGAGCCTCCGCCAACTTGAAGTCGCAGGTCAAGGGGCTGGTGTGACGGTCTTCCGAGGTGCTCACGCAGGTCAGTGGTGGCAGTCTGCGGAGTAGATCGTCTGTCATCGATTGACTTTTTCGAGGTCGGAAATCGAGCCGGGGCGGAAGGGGATTGCGACGTCGGCCACGTGCTCGCCCGGCTCGGCGGTCGCCCAGTTCGGGTAGTACACCTCCCGATTGGAGGCGCTGACGGCGTATCCGTGCTCAGCGAGCCATACGCCGACGGCGTCATGGGCGGCAGCCATCGCCGAGTAGCCCTCGTGTCGCTTCGTCAAGGCGGTGTACGCCTCGCGGTGCGCGGGCTCGATGCGTACCCCGATCCGGCCGGCCGGTTCGACATCTGCGCTCTGGGTTGGAGCGCAGATCTCGACCGGGCCGTCGGAGTCCTCGCTCACCAGGCCGTGGTAGACGGCGAAGAGCGGTCCGGACAAGCCCGCTCCCGCCTGCCGCAGGTGGGAGAAGAGCAGCTCGCTCGAGTCCGCGAGGAAGCCGGGCAGGTCTGTGGAGGTCACGTGGCGCTGGACGAACAGGACTTTCTGCTCTGGCACGTCGCGCTCGGAGATCTCGTACATGGTCAGGCTTCTTCCGGTCAGAACCTCTCGGGCATAGCCCACTGCGGCCCGGCGAGCCACGTGCACAGACTCCTGTTCTCGCCAGTACGAGGTGAGTAGCCGCACCGGCTTCTCACCGCTCGAATCGAGTACCTCCGCGATCCGCGCCAGCGACATGCCGGTGGCACGCAGCAGCGCGATGCGGCGGGCCCGTTCAACCTGGGCGAGACCGTAGCGGCGGAAGCCGGTCCGCGGATCGACTCGGGCCGGCGGCAGCAGCCCTCGGTCCCCGTAGAGCCGCAGGGCCTTGAGGCTGAGCCTGGTCCTGGTGGCGAGCTCGCCGATGGTGATCAATTCCTCTTGCACGGGATCACTGTGCCCTCTGCCCTTGGGGGAGGGACAAGTCGCTGGTTCCTGTTCGCGCTCGCCGGACAGCTTCTACGATCCTGTCCATGCTGGATCCCGAACTGCTGGAACGGATCATCGCGCAGCGCGCGGAACTGGACGAACTCGAGGAACAGCTGGCGGAAGTACGGGCCGAGCGAGATGAACTCGCCGTCGCCGAACGCGTCCTTGAACGGATGACCGGGCAGCTCGCCGAGGAACGCGCCTCCGCCGGGCCGACACCCGGGCACGTTGGTTGCCGGGCGGTGATGCTGATCCCGCACCGCGAGCGGGGCGTAGAGGAAGACTCGCTCCCGTGGGACCACCAGCGCATCATCGCCGCCGTGCGGCAGGCCGCCGGACCGGTCATGGCCCGTGAGGTCGGCGAGGTGGTGGGGGTGGACATCAGTGTGAAGGCCAAGCTGGAACCGCTACGCAGCAAGCTGGTGAGGCTCGTCGCTCGCGGCTGGCTGCGAAAACTGCCCGACGGCCGGTTCACTACCCGCCTGTGACCAGCAACACCGCCACTCGGAGCGGCTCGGCATGGGCGTAACCGGGGTGCCCCCGGCGGCCGTTGGATTTGTGTGACGAATACCAAAGAGCGCGCCGAGGACACCTGTTCGCTGGTCTACCAGTGCCGTCTGTCGCTGTCCACGCGCACCGTCAACCACCTCGCCGATCTGCTACGGCGCCACCTGAAGGCGATTCGGTCCAGGTGGCGCATCCAACCGCCTGGGAAGATTGCGGTGATCGTCCTGGCCGTGCTGCGTCACGACCAGCGCCTGGCCGACATGGCCGGCGGCAATAACGTCTCCGAGTCCACCGTCCGCCGCTGGCGGGACGAGCTGATCGGGCTGCTCGCCGCCCAGGCACCGCGCCCTGCGAAAGGTCGCCAGGCAGGGCGGGGAGGTGGTCCTGATTGACAGCACTCTCATCCGCACCCAGCGCCGCACCGGCAAGGCCGACCGACGGAACTACTCCGGAAAGCACCGCAGCCATGGCCTGCACTTCCTCGCCCTGACCGACGAGAAGGGCCGCCTGATCTGGGTATCCGCCGCCCGGCCCGGCCGCACCCACGACAACACCGCCGCCCGCCACGACCACATCCTGGCCCACCTGCGCGCAGCCGGCCTCGGCGCTCTGGCCGACCTCGGCTTTCGCGGCTTGGACAACGACATCCTCGACCCCGTGATCGTCACCGGCTACATCGCCACTCGTACCCACAAGCTCACTCGAGGCGAGAAGGAGGCCAACCGCGTCCTCGCCGTCGGACGTGCACCGGTCGAGCACGGCTTCGCTCACCTCAAGAACTGGCGGCTCCTGACCAAGCTCCGCACCGACCCCGCCCGCGCCACCCGCCTCCTGCGAGCCCTGCTCGTCCTAACGAACCTCGAAATCAACCGCTGACGGATGATCTTCTCCGCAGACTCCCGCCCACGACCAGCACGAGTACCCCGGGGACCAGTCACACCAGCCCCTTGACCTGCGACTTCAAGTTGGCGGAGGCTCACTCAGTGCGCTCCACCGGGTGGGGGAGTGCGTTACATCGTGCGCAACTCACCGCACCGTGCGCGCGCTGGTCCGCACCCGCGCGCCGCCGCCCCGGACATTCGGTGCGCGTGGCGCGCGTCGCCCGCCAGGCTTCGGCCTCTACGATCCGCGCGCGGGACAGACCCCGGGACAGAAGGCCGCGCAGGCGGCACGCGGGCAGCAGCCGAAGAAGCGGCCCGGCAAGGCGCAGCGTGAGGCGATCAAGCGGGCGCAGGCGGCCAAGAAGAAGACGGGCGGCGGGAAGCCGGCCGCGAGAAGACGGCGGCGAAGAAGGCAGTGCCGCTGCCGCGCGGCTCGGTGCGGGCCGCGTACCCGGGTACCTGCCCGGCCTGCTTCAAGGACTACGCCAAGGGCGAGGTCATCACGAAGGTGACCGACGGCTGGGGACATCCCGGCTGCGCGCCCCGGCAGATGTCGGCAGCCGAGCGCGAGTTCGCCCGGAACAAGGCCCGGATCGAGAGCGGCGAGACGTTCCGCGGCCAGAAGCCCTCGGACTGGCGGCGTGGAGCCTCGCCGTCCAGCACCCGGCCCGCCCGCTGAACTCCGTGTGGCGTCGGCCACGGACAAACCCACCCGTCAAGGGGATGGTCAAGGAGGAATCGGACACCCGCCGCCGTTGATCGCCAGACAGCGGACAAGGGGGTCTTTCCGACGGTGGCTCCGGCTCGTGCGCGCATCGGCGTGCGGGCCGGACGACTGCCGACCCGGCCCGCAGGCCGGGGGAAACCGAGGACACCGTGCCCGCCGACTTCACGCCCGACCCCGCCCACGAGCCGCGCGAAATCCCTGGACCGACCTCCGGGGACGACGTCGACCAGGTCCCGCAGGCCCCCTCCATTGCCCCCTCCACGCCCCCTTCGCCCGCGAAGCGCGTTGGCGCAGGTCAGACCCGGAAGTCAAGGGTCCCCGACACGTTCGACAACCCTTCTAAGTCCAAGAAGACATGGAAGCCGACCCACACCAGGAAGAAGGAAGTGCTGAAGGCGCTGGGGATCTTCCAGAGGGCTACCGCCGAACACCTGTGGCGGATGCTCCGCCCCGGAGACCGGCACGACCGGTGCACGAGGGACACCCTGAACGCGCTGAAGGAGCAGGGCATGGCCCGGGTGGAGACGCGACTGGAGTCGGGACACCAGCTGTGGGTGCTCACCGAGCGAGGACACAAGGAAGCCAAGCAGCTGCTCCCGAAGAGCGTGCGGATGTCCGTGCTGCGCAAGCTCGAGTACGACGACGACGGTGAGCCGGTCGGCGGTGACGGCTACGACGAACACGCGGCCGCCGTGACGATGACCGCCTCGGTCCTCACCGGGGCCGGGTACGGCACCCCGCTGTCCTGGCAGACCGAGATCGGCCACAAGCTCCCGTACGGGTACACCCAGTACGCCGACCTGACGATGCGCGCCCCGGACGCCGGAGTGCCCGCGATGCTCCTGGAGGTCGACCGCGTCAACGAGCCCGTCGACGACCTGGTGGCCAAGCTGCGCCGGTACACCGAGTGGTTCGAGCTCCTGGCGCCGAAGGCCGACGCGATCAAGGCGAAGGCGGCCCGGGGCGCGGCGGTGCACGACTTCCGGCTGTGGTCGCGGATCTATCCGGCGACCGGCCGCGAGGGCTACGTGCCGGTGGCGTTCGTGTTCACGGGCAAGACGAAGGCGCAGCGCGCGAGCCGGATGCGCCGCCTGGAAGAGACCGCCCGCCGCTACTTCGCCGGCACCGCGTACCCGGGCGCTCAGTTCACGGCCGTCGACTACCACCAGGCGGTGCCCGTGGTCGTCACCGAGCTGGAGCGGATCACCGCCGACCCCGAGGGCGCGGCCGGGAAGGTGTGGCGGCGGCTGGGCCGCGAGGAGTGGCAGACGCTGAACCAGGCGCTGGACAACCCGGACGGCGAGCGGCAGTACGCGGTGGAGGTGGAGCAGTCCCGCAGGCGCCAGGCGGAACGCGAAGCCGCGGCACGTGAGGCGAAGCGGCCGGTGTGCACCAGCTGCGGCACGAAGTTCACCGACGAACGCTGGCAGTCGACCCGGCAGTCCTCCTGGCGGAGCGAGACGGACGGCCTGTGCGGGCCGTGCAAGACGGAGCACTTCGCCCGGATCAAAGCCGAACGCGTCGCGCAGCGCGAGGCGGAGGAAGCCGCGGCGCGGGAGGCGGCCGAAGCGGAGGCGAAGAAGAACCGCGGCCTGTTCCGCCGCCGGTAGCAGCGGGCAAGCCCAAGGGGACCCTGGGCAAGCCACCCTCGGACGGCGGCTTGCCCACCCCGGCCGGGGCGCGCTGAGGTGGGCAAGCCGGGCCGGGACATCCCGGCCGGGGACGCCAAGGAGGATCCGGTGCGCAGTTTCGAGACGGGCCAGACGGTCGTGCGACGCGATGTCCACCGCTCCGGCCGGGTGTGGAGCGAACAGGCGCTGCGGGTCCTCACCGACACCGGCGAGGCGCTGGTGACCGCCTGCGCGCCCGGGGCGCAGGCCCGCTGGCCCGCCCTGTACGCGAAGGCCCGCACCGAGGGGGGACCGCTAGGTGCGTACAGAGGCGTTCGACGAGATGGCGTCCGGCCGGTGGGACCTCGAGGACGCCGTGTGGCAGGAGACCGACCTCCTGCTGTGGAAGCCGCCGGCGGCCTGGTTCAGCATCAACGCCTTCTTCGTCCCGGACGGGGACGGGCGCCGGCTGCGGAACTGGTACGTCAACTTCGAGCACCCCACGCGGCGTACGACGGCAGGGTTCGACACCTTCGACCTCACCGTGGACCTGCTCATCGAGCCCGACCTCACGCGGTGGCAGTGGAAGGACGAAGACGAGTACGCGCACGTGCGGCGCCTCGGCATCGTCTCCGACAACGAGCACCAGGCCGTGGACGCCGCCCGCGCCCAGGTCCTTGCGATGCTCGCCGAGCGCTCCGGCGTGTTCGCCAACGCCGAGCGGTGGGCGCTCTGGAGGTGGGAGCCGGCCTGGCCCGCGCCGTGTCTTCCCGGCCTCGCGGCGGCGGCCGGGAGGGTTGCACCGGAAGGGGGCTGAACGGTTGCCTGGACGGTTGCTTTCAGCGGGGGACCGGAGGTGTGACCGAAGGTGTGAACCCCCGAAACCGGCAGCCGATCATCTGCCCAGGTCAGCCACCGTGGGCAAGCCCTCCCCGGAAAACGACACCTCTTACCTACGCGTAGCCGAAGGGAAGAGGCCATGTCCCAGACCGGGGCGGCCAGAGAGCGCCTTGCCCACCGTCACCGCCGGGCGAAAGGATCGACACGACACGGACGTTACGACCGAGGGGGAAGTACACGGTGAGCAACAAGCTGCTGGCACCGGACGGATGGCTCGTACTGGGACTGCCCTGGCCGGAGCAGACCCGAGACGGCTGGGGCGAGTGCGCGGTGGCCATCGCCCCGACGATGATCCCCCGCGACCTCGTCAGCAAGAGCGCCGGCATCGCGCTCGATCTCGCGACCGGCCTGGCCCGCGACCCGAAGGACGGGCCCGGCAAGGCCGTCTTCTTCTCCGACGTCACCCTCTGGCTCGACAAGCAGGGCAAGGACTGGGCGGACTTCGGAGCCGACTACGAAGCCGTCATCGATGAACTCGTCAAGGCACCGGTCCCGCAGCTCTACATGACGCTCGTGCAGAAGGCCCACGCCATCCTGTGCGACGCCAGCCGCGACGGGGTGCGCCTGTACTACCCGGGCGGCGACGTCGAACATGTCACCCCGCAGGTACGTGCCGACGTCCACGCCGCCCTCACCACGAGCCTGGAGCGGGACTGGCCGCCCTACATCCAGGGCCTCATCGACCGCGGCGCCCTCCAGACCCGATAGCCGTACCGCACACGCCACGGGCCCGGCCTTCACCCAGGCGGTGTGAGCGCCGCCGCCCGCGAGGCACCACCGCTTGAGGTACCGGCTCGCCACCGTCACCAGCTGCCCGAGGACGTACGCGGACTCGCAGTCGGCGTGCTCCTCGGGCACGACGGTGAGGTAGTCGGCCAGCAGCAGCGCACCGAACTCACCGATCAGCCGCGCCAGCTCGGGGCCGTCGGCGTGGAACTCCGCCAGCGCGGCCTTCTCCTCCTCGCTGCCCTGCTCCTGCCAGACCAGCTCCACGTAGTCGGCGGCCCGCAGGATCTGCTCCGGGGCGAGCTGGGGCACCCTGGGTGACGTCGTCTCCATGACGGCTCCTTGCTGTTCGCTGGCCGGATGCCTGGTGCGCCCGGCCGATCGCCCTACGGTGCAAGTCCGGCCCTGTGGACAGAGCTCGGCGCGGCGGAACTTACGGTTTGTGGGTTACCCAGAGCAGTTCCGCCGGCCAGCGGTGTGCCCAGTCGGGTGGGTCGGTTTCGTTGTAGCCGTTGGGTGTTCCGAGTTCGGGCCGCGGCTCGATGAGGTCGTCGATGATGAGACCCGCGCCGCGCAGAACCTTGACCCAGTCGCCGTAGGTGAGCTGATAGCTGGTCGCGCCGTCGTCTTCGGCGATGGTGTTCAGCCCGAAGTAGTCCTGCTGCAGCGTCGTGGTCACGCGGCTGGCGGCTTCGTCGTAGCAGGCTTCGAACCATGGGCTGGCGACGTTGAACACCAGGCGCCCGCCTCGGCCCAAGACGCGTGCGGCCTGCGGGACGGCCAGGTGCGGGGGCGCCCAGCTGAGCCCACCGAAGTCGCAGAACACCAGGTCGAAGCTGTCGGCGGCGAAGGGGAGTTGTTCGGCGGCGCCTTGCACTAGCGGGTAGCGGGCCGCTCCCATCGCGCGGGCCGCTGCGGCGAGTTGGGCTTCGGACAGGTCGAGCCCGACCACGGTGGCGCCTTCGGCGGCGAGTGCCCTGGACCACTGGCCGGCGCCGCAGCCGAGTTCGAGGACGCGCTTGCCGGTGACGTCGCCCAGGGCGTCCAGGTGCGCGTCGGGGATGGAGTACATGCCCCACAGCCGGGGTGTGGCGCCGATTTGCGGGTCGTGCTCGTGCTGGTAGGCGCTGCTGATCTTGTTCCAGAGCCGCCGGTTGGCGGGGATGCTGTCCACGTGCCGACTCCAGCACTGCCTGCCGAGGGCGGTCAACACGATTAGGGCACTGGCTGGCCCTCGCATCGGTCCGGCCCTGGCTCGGCCCGTGATCCGCCGGGCGAGCCCTAAGTCGCGTGCTTGTAGTTCAGAGAAGGCGCGGAGCACGACGCCCCCAACCCCGGCCCGCTCCCACACCGGACCTACGCCGAACTGGTCGGCGGGCCACTGGACGGCCTGCTGCTGGGCATCCACGGGTGGCGGACCGAGGAAGTCGACGACGGCGTCGCTCTCACCACCGAGCTCTCCCGGTGGCCCGGCGGCCGCGCCCTGTACGACCCGCGCCCCGGCGAGCCCCGCACGCCCGGCCCGGGAGTGAGCTGCCGCTTCTACTACTCCGGCGACACGCCCTGACGCCCGCCGGTGCTCTCGCCTACGGCTTGCCCTCGGTCAGCTGGGCGGCGGTGTTCTCGATCCACAGCAGCGTCCACTCGACTCCGGCCTGCCAACCCGGGTCCGCGTCGGCGTAGCGGCCTTCGGCGTCGGCCCGGATGTTGGCGGCGAGGGTACGCAGGTCCTTTTGCAGTCCCTGCCGCCGGGCCGTGGCCATGGCCTTGCGCATTTCGTCAGTGATGTCACCGGGTCGCAGCTCGCTCATCGCCCCACCCTGGACGACCGCCCCACCGATGGCCATACCGCGAGGTCACCAAGCTGGACGCCGTACGGCGAAGCTCTGGTCAGCTGGTGATCTCCCGTGGCACGCTCGTGGCTTTCCAGGGGAAGGGAGCATCTGGTGGAGGGATTCGCAGAGACGGAAGGCGATGTGTGTCCGGACTGCAAGGCGGGACCCAGTCCTGAGAACGCCTGCGTCGGGGTGGGAATGCCGATCCAGATGTGGCACACGCCCGACTGCCCGCAGTGGACCATCATGCAGATCGGCTGGGAGGCAGGCTCCCGGCGCATCAAGGAACAGGACACGTGGGCCAAGGAAGTCTTCCCGGCCGCGCACGAACGTCTACGACGGACCGCCGCCACGATCGAACCAGGCACCCCTGCGCAGCCGTTCATCGAGGCTCTGTCCGAGCTGGTCCAGGCGCAGGCCGGCACCACCGGCTTCGTCGGCCTGCACCAATGGGTGGAGATCCTGGAGCGGCACTTCCCGTCGGAACTTCCCGACCCCGACCACACCACCAAGTAGACCGGCCACGGCGCCGACCACGCTGCCGCCGCCCCCTTCCATGACTCCGACCACGGCTGGTCAGCGGGTGTTACGACGCTACGCGCCGTCTGGAGAGGGGAGCTGGACCCCCCTGGCGCGGGAAACCCAGTGGATGCGCTGCCGCGGCGGCAGCAGGCTGTAGTCCAGGGTGCGCAGCCCCGATCCCTCGGTCAGATGCCACGGCGCGATCCTCCACAGACCGTCGCGGTCGGGGACAGGTTCGACCGGGCAGCCGGTCAGCACCAGGTCCCAGCGGTCCGTGCTCCCGTTGTCACGGTCGTCCTGCGCCGTCACTGTGCCGAGCACCTTGTGCGGGAGTTCCTGCCCGGCCTGCTTCGCCGTGAAGTTCTCCGAGAGTTCCTTGATGGTGAATTCGCGTTGCAGATAGACGTCCCGGCTTGTCTCGCCGGGTTCCAGGAGGACGACGCCGGCGGCAGTGGGCCGCCTGTCCTCATCTGCCACGACCAGGTCGCCGTCGAACCGTGCCTGCACGCGCCGGTCGCTGAGGTTCTCCAGGACCAGGACCTGCTGCAGCACGAGACGGTTGGCGCCGTCCTGCTCTGCGGGGAAGTGCCAAGTGTGCCCGTTGGGCCAGGGGTTGCACGGCATCCCCGTATTCGTCGCGGCCAGCGGATCCCACGGCGGGGGATTGAGCTTGAGGGTGACTCCCGGCGCCTGGGAGTCGAGCCGGCTGCGGATGGCGTCGGCGGTCATGAGCTGGCTGACCCTCAGCGCTCCGCGTGTGAGGTACCCCTGCCACACGACGCCACCGAAGGCCAGGGTGGTGCCGATTGAGCCGAGGGCGACCCAGAAGGTTTCTGACATGGCGGAGATTCTGGCCCTACCCGTATGGCCGTGAATCGGCGGCTCCCCGGAGTGGACCGGCCGCTTGTGCTGTCGCGGCCAGTCAGTGCGGCGGTGACGTCCAGCGGGGGACGTCGGCGGGGGAGAGGTCGGGGCGGGTGCGGTGCAGGCGCGTGGGGTGGCGCCACCGGCCAGCAGCGTCGCGGGCGACGTCGACGCCGACTTCCACCACCAGCTCAGGTTCCACCAGCGTGACGTTCAGTGTCTCGCGGCTGCCCCACCCGGCGGAGAACGACCATCCCGTCCATGGATGACCGTGCTGCGCCGAAGCAAGCTGTCCGGCGACCGTAGTGCTGGCCGTCCGGGTGAGGGTGGTGGTGCGGCCGGTGTACTTCAGGCGCCCGTCGTCGTACCTGCCGAGCAGCAGACCGCGGGGAGCGGTCAGGGAGCCGGTGACAGCACCGACGATCGCCTCCGTGGTCTCGTGCACCTTGTATTTCTGCCAGCCTCTGCCTGAAGGCCGGTAGGCATCGCCCAGCCGCTTGAAGAGCACGCCCTCGATCCCGACCGAGGTCCACGTCAGCCACTCGCGCACGGTGTCCGGGTCGGTGGTCGACGGACACAACACCCACGGCGCGATGAGCCTGCGGGCCGCGAACACGGACTCGAGGGCGGCTCTGCGCCGCCGGTAGGGCCATCCGGTCGTGTCTGTCCCGGACAGCCGCAAGACATCGAATGCGACGAAGTGGGCCGGCCACTCCTGTGCTGCCCGGGCCGCCCCGGCTCCGCGCCGGGCAAGCCTGTTCTGCAGCCGCTCGAAGGCGAGGCGGCCCGCGGCATCCCATACGACCAGCTCGCCGTCGAACGCGGTCGCGTCCGGTAGCTGCACGACCCCGGCCACGATCTCCGGAAACGATGCCGCCATCTCAGTGCCTCGCCTCGAGCGCAGCACCACCCGGCCCGCGTCGACGGACAACAGAGCCCTGAACCCGTCCCACTTCGGTTATGCGCTGTTGGCCTGTCCGCGGGGTACGGTCCGGCGTCATGCCGATCGCTGGCGGCGGGAGTTCTTTGCTACCGCATCCGCTACGGCACGAGCAGGACAGAGCGTGCAGCCCGCTTCCACCGCGGCGGCTCAACGCCCGGCGCCCCAGCGGGCGATGGCGCTGTTACTCGGGCACGCGGGACAGGATCGCGTCCAGCCCGAAGGCGAAACGGTCTTCGAAGGACCCTTGCCGCAGGTAGGTCATGGACTTGTGCAGTGCCGGGTGCGTGTCGGCGGTCACGGCTCGGGCGAGACGTTCGTCGCCTTGTGCGGGTGCGGCCTGTTCTTCCTGGGTCAGGCCGAGCGTGAAGTAATTGACCGTCCATGCTGTCCACGCCGCCTCCTTCTCGGCCGCTCCCGCCCGGAGAAGTGCGTCGACGAGATAGTCGGCGAAGCGCAGGGTGTGGGCCTCAGCGGGGTAGGTCCCGGTCACCAGGGCGGCACCGTCGCGGTGCGCGAGCAGGGCCCGCCGATAGCGGCCGGCCAGTTCCCGCACGCGGTGCCGCGGTACCGCGGGCAAGTCGTCGTAGCGGATGCCGGCGAGGACGGCGTCGGCCATCAGCTCCAGCATCCGGGCCTTGGTCTTCACATGCCACAGCACGGTGTTCATCCGGACCCCGAGGTGGTCCGCTACCGCCCGGGTCGACAACCCTTCCAATCCCCGTTCCTGCAGTACCTGGAGCGCGGCGTCGATCACGGTCGTGCGGGTGAGCTGGCCCGTGGCGTCTTCCCTGGCTTGCCTGTTGGTCACTGACCTAGTTTACTCCAGAGGGCAGTTCTTGGTCACCGACCAAGGATCGAGGGAAGGGAAGATCATGGACTATCAGGTTGTCGTCGCCGGCGGAGGCCCTGTGGGCCTGTGGCTGGCTGGCGAGCTGCGCCGCGCCGGCATCACCGTCGCCGTCATCGAGACCCGGACCGAGCGCGACATACGTTCCCGCGCACTGACCGTGCACCCGCGCACCATCGAGACATTCGCCTCCCGCGGCGTGCATGAGCCCTTCATCAGCGAAGGCATACCGCTGCCCGGCGGCCACTTCGGCGTGCTGGAGTCCCGGCTGGACTTCCGGCGCCTGCCCAGCCCCTTCCCCTACACCCTCGCCTTGCCCCAGGAGCGCACCGAGGCACTGCTGGAGCAGCAGGCCCTCGACCTGGGCGCGGACATGCTGCGCGGCCGGGAGGTTACGGGCTTCACCCACGGACCGGACCACGTCGTGGTGCGCCTCACTGGTCCCCAAGGGCCCTCCAGCCTTCGGGCTGCGTACTTGGTCGGCTGCGACGGGGCCCGCAGCACCGTCCGATCCGCGGCCGGCATCAACTACCCCGGCACGCCCTCCACCGTGCTCGGATGGCTAGGCGACGTCCGTCTCGACCAGCCACCGGCCCCCGGATACAGCTACTTCGGCCCCGCGGGCACGCTTATGGCCGTGCCCCTGCCCGGCGGCATCCACCGCTTGGTCGGCATCACCCCCCGCGACCTGACCACCACCTGGCCCGGCGACCTCACCCTGGACGAACTACGCGAGAACGTCATCGCCATGGCCGGCACCGACTTCGGCATGCGCGACCCGGTTTGGCTCTCCCGCTACGGCAACGCCACCCGCCTGGCCGCGCAGTACCGCAAGGGCCGCGTCTTCCTCGCCGGTGACGCTGCCCACCAGCATTTCCCAGCCGGTGGCGTCGGTATGAACGTCGGCGTCCAGGACGCAGCCAACCTGGCCTGGAAGCTCGCCGCCACCCTCAACGGCTGGGCCCCCGACGCGCTGCTGGACACCTACCACACCGAACGCCACCCCGTCGGCGTCAACCTCACCGAGACCAGCCGAGCCCAGGTCGCCCTGATGACCGCCTTCAACCCCGACGGCCTGAGCCTGCGCAGCCTGCTTGCCCGGCTGATCATCACGCTGCCCGACCTCAACGACCAACTGGCCGCCCAGGTCAGCTCACTTGCCGTCGCCTACCCACCCGCAGACCCCAATGCGCACCCACTGGTCGGGACCCGCGCTCCCGCCCTCACCCTTGGCGACACCAGCCTGTTCACGCTGCTGCGCACCGACAGTTACCTCCTGCTGGACCTCACCCCAGGCAGCCGTCTCGACCGGCTTGCCCGGGCCGGACTGCGCGTGCACACCGGCACTCTGCACCTGCCCCCGGCCGACTGGGCCGGCATCCGAGCCGTTCTCATCCGTCCCGACGGCCATATCGCCTGGGCCGACACCCGTCACGACGACACCGCCCTCGCGGACGGCCTCGGTGCCGCCCTCGCCGTCACACACCGGAAGTGAGCCCTGCCATGAGTGTCCGGCGCATCGATCCGCCCGGCCTGTACGCCGCACCCGGCCTCATCAGCCAGGTCGTCACCACCACCGGCCGCCAGCTCATCCACCTCTCGGGACAGGTCGCCTGGGACGCAGCGGGCAACTGCACAGGCGCAGACCACGCGGCTCAGGCCGCTGTCATCGCCCGGAACATCACCACCGCCCTCGCCGCCGCAGGTGCCACCCGCGAGGACATCATCAAGGAGGTGATCTACATCGTCGACTACACCCCCGACATCCTCCCTCCCGTCCTGGCCGCCCTCCGTGACGGCGCCGCGGCACCTGCCAGCACCCTCATCCCCGTTTCAGCCCTCTTCGCCCCCGGCTACCTCCTCGAAGTCGACATCACCGCCACCGCCCCCGTATCCACGGCGCTCTGATCAAGACGGCGCCTGCCATACGCAGGCTGACCTCTGCCAGCACCGTCGTCATCCGCGCCAGGGCGACGACAGAACCAGAATGCGGCTGTCGAAACTGGCAGCAGGGCCCTCCGACGGAGGGCCCTGCTTGCTGCACGTTCACAGTGGACAACGGACAGCATGAACACCCTGTCCATAACTTGGGCTCGCCCGCCCACCCGGGCAGCAGCACCGGGTCGGGCACGGGGGCAGCGAGCATCGGTTCCGGCAGCGTCCACGTCACAGCCCCATGCCTTCCACCCAGCCGGTCCGTCCGCAAACCGAGCGGCGCGACCCGACCACAGCCCCGACCACGGGCTGAGCACTGCCGACCATGACCCCGACCACGGAAGGTCAGCGCGCTACGGCACGTCGCCGGCCTCACGCGTGTCCGGTGCTACGGGGTGAGCTCCTGGCGCACGTCCAGGTAGCAGCGCAGCCGGACGCCGGGCTGGCCCGGGTCCCGGGTCGTACGGTCCGCCGTTGCGGTCGCCCACTGCGCGGCGAGCAGCTCCTGGACGGCGAGGGCGGTCTGGTCGTCGCACGCCGCGATCTCCGCTACGGCAAGCCCCGGCTGTTCCACATGTGCTTCGTTGATCGGCCCCATGCACGGCACTACGTTCCGGCGCCCGTAAAGGTTCTCCGATCCCGCCGTCTTCACCCGACCGGGTAGGGGCCTCACGAGGAAGCGTTCGGCGGCCAGCTGGAGGCGTCGGCCATCTCCAGCTTGTGATGGTGCTTGAGCGCGGTACGGGCCGCGAGGACGTCGGCCGCGGCGAATTCGCTCCAGTACGCGTGCGTGACGATCGCCTGGGCGAGTTCGAGCTCTCGCGCCCGTAGCCGGGCGATCTCCGCCGTGTCCTGGGGGTCCCAGCCGGGAGAGGCGGGGCGGGACGCGGGCCGCCAGGCGTTCTCGGGCGTCTCCCACGCGTCCAGCGGTTCGGCCGACCACGGCACCCGCCGGTAGAGGGTCTGCAGTTCAGCGCGGACCTGACGGAGTTCGTCCTGCGCGTCGGTCAGGTCCTGGGGGAAGTCGTACGAGGCGGCCACGAGCCAAAGGTGCTGCTGTTCGAACCGCGCTCCGGCCCGCCTCGCGGCAACATCCTGTTGCGCTGGATGTTGCGCCAAGTGTCGCGCTGGATATTGCGGTAGAGGTTGCGCGCGCCCTCACAGCGCCCTGGAGTTCGCCCAGGTCACCACGGGCGTACGGCGTGGTCGGGCCGCAGACATCCCCGTTGCGACCCCCTTCGCCCATGCCCTGGCTGGAGTTGAGGATGAGGGAGGGGCGGGATGGGCGGGATGGGCGGCGCGGACACTGCCGGGGATCGGGGCGCGCTCGCCGATGTTGCGCGCCGGGCGGGGCCGCCGCGCCGGGCCGCCGACGGCACGTGCGGTGTGACCGACGATGCGGTGCAGCTACGGCTTGCGTCAGTCGTCCGTGGGCGACCCAATGTGGAGCGACCACTGCCCGGTGAATTCGTCCAGGTCGATCCGCAACGGCTCCAGCGCATCGGCCTCCTGGACGTCGGCCCGGATGATGCGGCCGGTCCCCAGATGCAGCGACACCCGCAGCTGGCGGCCTATCCGGTTGGGCACTTCCATCCCCATGAGGGGGAGAGACAGCATGGAACCGGCCTTCAGCACAAAGGGCAGCTCAACGCTCGCGCCGTCGTTCTCGAACCGCACCGGCGCCTGGAAGGTGACAGCGGGGTTGAAGATCAGCTCAGTGCGCCGGGCCCGCTTCCATCCCACCCTCCGCACGGCCCGCAGCCGCCACAAGGCCCGCTTGAGGCGGTGGCCCGGGATGTCCCGCCAGATCGAGAAGCCGACGATCGTCACGTCCAGGCGGCCCACATTCGACACGTCGGTCCGCACCCACCAGCGGCCGTTGTGCTTCAGCCGGGTGAATAAGACTTCGACGCGGCCACCAGTAAGGCGGTGGCTCCATATCTGCCAGCCGAAGCCAGCCGCGCCGGTGACGGCTCCGAAGACGGCCAGCGCATTCGTCCAGTTCATGATCGGAGCGTAGAGAGCTCCCAGTGCGGCCATCCGGCGATCCGTCCTACGGACCGCCTCGCGGCAACATCTCCTGCGCCAACCCTTGCGCCTTCTCCTGCGGCATCTCTTGCGCGAGCCTCACCGACGCCGCCGCATCGGTGCAGGTCAGCCCCACCGTACGGGCGTGGTCGGGCCTCTGACATCCCCGTTGCGACCGCTTTTGCCCATGCCCTGGCTGGAGTTGAGGAGAGGGAGGGCGGGATGGGCGGCGCGGACGCAGCCGGGGATCGGGGCGCCCTCGCCGGCGTTGCGCGCCGGGCACGGCCGCCGCGCC